>JAJZVE010000700.1 GCA_021845835.1 Pseudomonadota bacterium
CATCGGCCAACTCGACACCGCCGGTTACCTCCACTATCTCGGCCGCGGCAAGGAGATGCTGAAAGTCAACGGCATGAGCGTCTTCCCGACCGAGGTCGAGGGACTGCTGATGCGCCATCCGGCGGTGGCAAGGGCCGGCGTCACCGGCGTCGCCGACGCCGAGACGGGACAGCGTCCGGCGGCCTTCGTCGTCCTGGCGCCGGACTGGCCGGGCCGGATCAGCGAAGGCGAACTGATGGCCTGGTGCCGCGACAATATGGCAACCTACAAGGTTCCGGCCATCCATTTCGTCGACACCCTGCCGATGACGGCGACCGGCAAGGTGAAGCGGGGCGAGCTGGTGCGCCTGTTTCCCGGTGCGCGGACGGAAGCGCCTCCGGAACGAGCGCCGATCGGACGCCCATCTGAATCGTCGGGTAACAGATGAATGACCGGCGCCAGGCGACCGGGTACAGAATCCGGGCTTCCCGCCCGGACGAGAAAACGTACCGGAGAAAGAGGTCGGGTGAGGTGGCCCCGCCCGGCCACCGCCGTTGCGCCGGAGCCATTACGCTTGCTCAGTTACCCGTCTGCCGTCCGGCAGCACGAAGTGCGCGGCAAGCCGGCGTGCCCGGATCACCGCGCGCGTCTGTTCGAGCGGCGTCAGCGTGAACGCCGTGGACAGCACGTTGGCTTCGGTCGCGGTTGGCGCAATCACCGAGACCGCTTTGAACCGCCAGCTTGTTGAGCCGTCGAACGGATTGAAGATATGGTTGAACCGCCCCACCGCGTCGAATTGCGTCCCATAGCCGCCCGCCGTCCCCACCGCCTGATCGGCAAGCAGCGCGATCCGCTCCGCGACTTTGCCGGGCGCATCGGGGTTCTCCAGGCCGACGAGCCACGGCGCACCGGATGGGTGCGTGCCGAGCGCGCGCGTCTTGCCCATATCGACCAGCGCGTGCGTGATCCCATTTGCCCGCAGCAACTCCACCACGCGGTCGGTGATGTAGCCCTGACCGATGCTGTTGAGCGTGATCCCCATGCCGGGCCTGCCGAAGCGGACGCGCGCAGGACCGTACTCGACCCAGTTCTGACCGACACACGCCACCGCGGCCTGCACCGCCTCCACCGGAGGACCGGCAGGGTCGGCGCCGGGATGGCCGAAATGCGCGGCATAGACCTGCCATAGCGGCTGCACCGTCACGTCGAACATGCCATCCATGATGGCGTGGAAGCGTGCGCTGTCGGCAAGCACGCGCACCAGATCGGGCGGCGGATCGTCAAGCACACCATCGCGGTTGAGCCGCACCAGAGCGGAACTGGCCTGATAGAGGCTCATGATCGCCTCCAGCCGCCGCACTTCGGCCAGCGACGCGGCGATCAGTCGGTCGGCGAGAACGGGGTCGGGGTGATGGATTTGCAGCATCGCGTCGGCACCGAGCGCCGAACCGGTCCATACGCGCAGACGTGGCGTCGAGGCCTTTGCCCCGAACGGCAGCAACGGCAGGCCGCAGGCAGCGGCGGTGACACCGATGAAACGCCGCCGCCGCATCGGCGCCGGTTGGCGGGCGGAGGCACCGGTCATGATCCGCTTCCTTGTTCGGGGAAGATGTAGCCATCGGGAATGTCCGCAAGCCGCACGACGCGGCCCCCGTTCGTGTCGGCAAAACGCTGTGCCGCATCCCAACCGCCGAACGGCACCGCCTCGTCCGTCTCCATGCCGCTGCGGCGGCGGCTGCCGATCACGTAGAGCGCGCGCCGTGCATCGACCCAGGTGCCGGCCTCCGGCTGCTGCCAGTTCCGCGCACGGCCCATGTCGTTGACATAGATCGCGACGACGTTCTTCGGCATCTCCGGCAGCCGCAGGAAGGCAATGGCATCGCGCACCGAGGCAAACCAGAACGGTCGATCCTGGCCGCGGACGAACACCTGCCCCTTCGGCCCGGCGTGCTCGGCGAGCGACATGCCGCAGAACTGCGCGGTCGATGCGTCGGACACTTCCTGCGGCGGCGGCGGTGCCGTGTTGGCCGGCTTGCCGCAGCCGCCGAGCGCCAGCACGAGCGCCGCGAACGCAAGCGGGCGCCTCATATCTGCCTCCGTGCAAACAGTCCGATCGCCGTGACCAATGGCACCACGACCCACAGCGCCAGCGCCACGGCGAGAGCCACCGGCGACAGCAGCACATCGCCCGCCAGCCCCGCCATGCCTGAGAACAGTCGCGCGTCCGGCGTACCAGCGAGGTTGAGCATGCGATAGGCGTCGGCCGGGTTAAGCAGCAGCAGCCAGTTCACCGCGACGGCGCCGATGCTGCGCCCGTGATCGGCCACCAGCACGCCGAGCAATGCCATGTCGTAAATCAGCACGAACAGCAGCCACACGCCGATCGCAAGCCCTGCCGCGACGGCACGCTCGCGCACCAGTGCGCTGAGCACGTAGCCGATGGCAACGAACGCTGCGCCCAGCAACATCGACGACGCGACGAGAAGAAAAAAAGCGTCCCAGTCGCCGCTATCCGACGCGAGCGCGATGGCGGCACCCGCCGCGCCGTAACCGATGCCGGTCGCGATCGCAAGGATTGCGACGTGGCCGAGGAATTTTCCCACGATCACCTGCCAGCGCGCGACCGGATAGGCGAGCAGCAGGCCCAGCGTGCCGCGCTCCATCTCGCCGACGATGGCATCGAAGGAGAGCAACAGCGCGATCAGCGGCAGCAGGAAGATCGACAGGCTGGAAAGGCTGACCACCGTCACCGCCAGCGCGTCCGTCCTCACCGTGCCAGTCGGTACCGCGCCGAGAAACGCGAGCGTCAGCGCAAACACCGCCAGCAGCGCGGTGGCGGCGAGCACCCAGCGGTTGCGCACCCCGTCGCGCAGCTCTTTTGCCCCGATCAGCAGCACCTGTCTCATTCTGCGCCCTCCGGCCGCCGCAGGAAGACGGTATAGACGTCATCCAGGCTGGGTCGCAGGATTTCGACCGACACGGCGGCTTCGGGCAGCGTGCGCAGGCACTCGACGATCCGTTCCTCGGCACACGTGCATTCCAGCAGACCGCCCGCGACCGGCTGCCAGCCGGCAAGGCTCGCGTGTGCGGCAAGGCGGATTCGCAGGCGCGGCATGACACCGGCAAGCTGGCGCAACCGCGCAAGGTCGCCATCGGCCATCTTGCGGCCCTGGTTCATCACCACCACGCGGTCCACCTCGCCTTCCAGCTCAGCGAGCGCGTGCGAGGACAGCAGCACGGTCGCGCCGCTGCTGCGCAGTTCCCGCATGATTTCATAGAAGCTCTGCCGCAGCGCCGGATCGAGACCGCTGGTCGGCTCGTCGAGCAGCAGCGCGCGGGGGTTGCCCAGCATCGCCTGGGCGAGGGCAAGGCGCTGGCGCATCCCCTTCGAGTAGGTGCCGACGCGCCGTGCCGCGGCCGCCGCCGGCAGGCCGACGCGGTCGAGCAACGCGCGGGCGCGGCTGGGCTGCTCGCCCTTCAA
>JAJZVE010000701.1 GCA_021845835.1 Pseudomonadota bacterium
GCCGCCGGTGGCCGATCCGATCGGGCTGGAAGCGGGTCTGCTGCGGCTGATCGGCTGCCCGGACCTGTGTTCGCGCGCCTGGATCTGGGACCAGTACGACGCGACGGTCGGCGGCCAGACGGTGAAACGCCCCGGCGCCGCCGACGCCGCCGTGGTGCGCATCGAGGGGCACGCGCGGGCGCTCGCGCTGACCACCGACTGCACGCCGCGCTACTGCGCCGCCGATGCCGAAGCCGGCGGCGCGCAGGCGGTGGCGGAGGCGTGGCGCAACCTGACCGCGGTGGGCGCGACGCCGCTCGCGCTCACCGACAACCTCAATTTCGGCAATCCCGAGCGGCCCGAGATCATGGGCCAGTTCGCTGCCGCCATCACCGGCATGGCCGCCGCCTGCCGTGCGCTGGATTTCCCGGTCGTAAGCGGCAATGTCAGCCTCTACAACGAGACCGAAGGCCGATCCGTGCTGCCGACGCCGGCGATCGGCGGCCTCGGCGTGCTGCAGGACGCGGCGCAGGCGGTGGGAATTGCGCTGCGGCCGGGGTTGCACCTCGTGCTGCTGGGCGCGACCGCCGGCCATCTCGGCCAGTCGCTGTGGCTGCGCGAGGTCGCGGGGCAGGAGGCCGGGCCGCCGCCGCCGGTCGATCTGGCCGCGGAGCGGCGCGTCGGCGATTTCGTCCGCGCCCGCATCCTGGCCGGCGCGGTCGCCGCCTGCCACGACCTGTCGGACGGCGGGCTGCTGGTCGCGGTCGTGGAGATGGCGCTGGCCGGCGACACGGGTGCCGCGCTGCTGCCCGGTCCCGAGGGGCTGGCGCCGCATGCGTTCTGGTTCGGCGAGGACCAGGCGCGCTACGTCGTGGCGGTCGCCGACCCGGCGGCGCTGGTGGCGGCGGGCGCGGCGGCGGGCGTGCCGGCGCGGAAAATCGGCAGCGCCGGCGGGCGGGGTTTGACACTGCCGGGGGGCGCGACAATATCCCTCGGCGCGCTGCGCCGCGCGCATGAACGTTTCCTGCCGGACTGGCTGGACGGCGCCGGCACCTGACGGAGGGCTGATGCATGGCGATGGCCGCAAACGAGATCGAGGCGCTGATCAAGGCGGCCCTTCCGGACGCGCGCGTGACCATCGAGGACCTGGCCGGCGACGGCGACCACTACGCGGCAACCGTGACCAGCGAAAGCTTCCGCGGCAAGAGCCGGGTGCAGCAGCACCAGATCGTGTTTGCGGCCCTGCGTGGCCGCATGGGCGGGGAACTGCACGCGCTGGCGCTGCAGACCGCCATCCCCGAATAAGGAAAGTCAGATGAGCAATCCCGTCTTCGAACGCATCCAGGCCGAAATCGGCGAGAACCCCGTGATGCTCTACATGAAGGGCAACGCGATGTTCCCGCAATGCGGCTTCTCGGCCCGCGTGGTGCAGATCCTGACGCACATGGGCGTGCCGTTCCAGACCGCGAACGTGCTGGAGGACGCGGAGCTGCGCGACGGGATCAAGCAGTTCTCCAACTGGCCGACCATTCCGCAGCTCTACGTGAAGGGCGAGCTGGTCGGCGGCTGCGACATCGTCACCGAGATGTTCCAGTCCGGCGAACTGGCCAGCCTGCTCGACGAGAAGGGCATTCCGCACGAGGCCACGGCCTGAATCCGGCGCAGGGCGGGATACGCTGCGCTTTCCCGCCCTACAAAGACTGCGTCGCCTTCGTCCGCGGAGGCATTTCTTCACCGTGAGCCTCAAGCCGAGCGATAGCATCCCGGAGCCGCTGGCGAACGGCATCGATGGGAACGGTCTGGTTGGCGGCAAGTTGGGTCTCGCTCCTCGCGAGCGAGTCCAACCAACCCTGAGGTGCCGGCGGACGGTCCAAGGTGTCCATTGCCCCAACATAGGGCAGCGAGAGCAGCCCGTCACCCTGGAAACCGACTCACGCCCCCTTGCCGGCGGCGAAGTTCACCGCCTCCTCGGCGGCGCGGAACAGCGCGCGGGCCTTCTGCCGCGTCTCCTCCCATTCCGTCACCGGATCGCTGTCCGCCACCACGCCGCAGCCGGCCTGCACGTGCATGGTGCCGTCCTTCACCACCGCCGTGCGCAGCACGATGCAGGTGTCCATCGTGCCGTCCGGCGCGAAATAGCCGACACCGCCGGCATAGATGCCGCGCCGTGTCGGCTCCAGTTCCTCGATGATCTCCATCGCCCGCACCTTGGGCGCGCCGGTCAGCGTGCCGGCCGGGAAGCCCGCGACCAGCGCGTCGATCGCGTCCAGCCCCTCGCGCAGCCGGCCCTGCACCTCGGAGGCGATGTGCATGACATGGCTGAACCGCTCGATGGCGAAGCTCTCGGTCACGCGCACGCTGCCGATCTCCGCCACGCGGCCGACATCGTTGCGGCCGAGGTCGAGCAGCATCAGATGCTCGGCGCGCTCCTTCGGATCCGCGAGCAGTTCCGCCTCCAGCGCCTGGTCCTCCTCGTGCGTCGCGCCGCGGCGGCGGGTGCCGGCGAGGGGGCGGATGGTGACGGTGTTGTCGCGCAGGCGCACCAGGATTTCCGGGCTGCTGCCGACCACCGCATAGCCGCCGAAATCCAGATGGAACAGGAACGGTGCCGGATTGATCCGCCGCAGCGCGCGATACAGCGCGAACGGCGGCAGTGCGAACGGCACGGAGAAACGCTGGCTCGGCACCACCTGGAACACGTCGCCGGCACGGATGTACTCTTTTGCCCGTTCCACCGCGCCGACGAATTCATCGCGGGAAAAATTGGACGCCGGCGGCGGCAGCGGCGGCAATGCGACCGGCGGCGCCGCCAGCGGCAGCGGACGCGCGAGCGCCGCCTCGGCCTCCGCCAGCGTCGCCTGCGCGGCCTCCCAGGCCTGCGCGGCCGTGGCGTCGGCGCGCGGGAACACGGGGGCGGCCAGCGTCAGCAGGTCGGTGATGTTGTCGAAGATCGCGAACAGCGTCGGCCGCAGCAGCACCGCTTCCGGCACGTCGATGCCGGGTTGGTTCTTCTCCGGCAGGCGCTCCATCTGCCGCACCATGTCGTAGCCGAGATAGCCGACCAGCCCGCCCGCCATCGGCGGCAGGCCGGGCGGCACTTCCAGCCGGCATTCGGCGGCCAGCGCGCGCAGGCTGTCCAGCGGCGCGCGGTCGTCGGCGGCGAAGGCGTAGGGGGCGGAGCGGGCGTGGCGGTTGACCTCCGGCCGTCCGCCGCGGCAGCGCCAGATCAGGTCGGGCGCGAGACCGATGATGGAGTATCGCCCGCGCGCCGCGCCGCCCTCCACGCTTTCCAGCAGGAAGGCGTTGGGCCTGCCTTCGGCGAGCTTCAGATAGGCCGCCACCGGGGTCAGCAGGTCAGCCACGCTGCGCCGCCAGACCAGCCGGCCGCGACCCTGCTCGTAGTCCTGGCGGAACTCGGCGAAGCCGGGGGCGGGGGCGTAGGTCATGGCGCGTGGTCCTTCATTCGTTGGCGCCGGCGA
>JAJZVE010000702.1 GCA_021845835.1 Pseudomonadota bacterium
GCTGAACGAATACGGCATCGCCGCCTACAAGCTGCCGGATGATTTCGCGCAACGCGAGGTGGCGTGGCTGCTCGCGATCGGCGGCATCACGGTGACACATGGCCGGGAACTGGGCAGGAATCTCGATCTTGCCGCGCTGCGGCGGGAGTTCGACGCGGTGTTCCTTGGCATCGGCCATGCCGGCGTGCGCGCGCTGGGGATCGCGGGCGAGCAACTCGGCGGCGTGCGCAATGCGGTCGATTTCATCGCGGAGTTGCGGCAGGCTCAAGACAAGACGCAGCTTGCGGTCGGGCGGCGCGTGGTGGTGATCGGCGGCGGCAACACCGCGATCGACGCGGCGATCCAGTCGCGCCGGCTCGGCGCCGAGGACGTGACCATCGTGTACCGGCGCGGCCGGTCGGAAATGTCGGCGACCCATCACGAGCAGGATTTCGCGCAGACGAACGGCGTGCGCATCCGCCATTTCGCCGCCCCGCACCGGCTGATCGGCAGGGATGGCCATGTCGCGGCGGTGGAGTTCATGCGCACGAAGCTCGATCCTGCCGGCCGCGCCATGCCGACCGGCGAGACCTATACGCTGGAAGCCGACATGGTGCTGAAGGCGGTGGGGCAGGTGTTCGTGCCCGACCCGCTGCGGCAGGATGGCGCGCTGGCGCTCGCGGTTTCCGAAGGGCGCATCGCGGTGGATGCCGAGCGGCGCACCTCGCTTCCCGGCGTGTTCGCCGGCGGAGATTGCATCGCCGGCGAGGATCTGACGGTTGCCGCCGTGCAGGACGGCAAGATCGCCGCCGAGGCGATTCACCGGCAACTGATGGGCTGACAGGAAGGGCGCGCGCACATGGCCGATCTCGCCACCGAGTTCTGCGGCATTCGTTCGCCGAATCCGTTCTGGCTCGCTTCCGCCCCGCCGACCGACAAGGCGTACAACGTCGTGCGCGCGTTCGAGGCGGGATGGGGCGGCGTGGTGTGGAAGACGCTCGGCGAGGACCCGCCGATCGTGAACGTCTCCAGCCGCTACGGCGCGATGTCGTACAACGGCGTGCGCATCGCCGGCTTCAACAACATCGAGCTGATCACCGACCGGCCCTTGCAGCTCAACCTTGATGAAATCCGCCAGGTCAAGCGCGACTGGCCGGATCGCGCGGTGGTGGTCAGCCTCATGGTACCCTGCACGGAGGAATCGTGGAAGGCGATCCTGCCGCGCGTGGAGGATACCGGCTGCGACGGCATCGAGCTGAATTTCGGCTGCCCGCACGGCATGAGCGAGCGCAACATGGGCGCCGCCGTCGGGCAGGTGCCGGAATACGTCCAGATGGTCACCGCGTGGTGCAAGCAGCACAGCCGGATGCCGGTGCTGGTGAAGCTGACGCCGAACATCACCAACATCCTCGCCCCCGCGCGCGCCGCCAAGGCCGGCGGGGCGGATGGCGTCAGCCTGATCAACACCGTCACCTCGATCACCGCCGTCGATCTCGACCGCATGGCGCCGGAGCCGGTGGTGGACGGGCTCGGCACGCATGGCGGCTATTGCGGCCCGGCGGTGAAGCCGATCGCGCTGCACATGGTCGGCGACATCGCGCGCGACATGCCGGATCTGCCGATCAGCGGCATCGGCGGGATTTCGACATGGCGCGACGCGGCGGAGTTCATCGCGCTCGGCGCCGGCACGGTGCAGGTCTGCACCGCGGCGATGCATCACGGATTCCGCATCGTCGAGGACATGATCGACGGACTGTCGAACTGGATGGACGGCAAGGGCTATCGCCGCATCGCGGATTTCCGCGCCGCGGCGGTAAGGAACTACGTTCACTGGGGCGACCTCAACCTGAACTTCAAGACGCTGGCGCGCATCGACCAGGATCTGTGCATCAAGTGCGGCCTGTGCCACATCGCCTGCGAGGATACCTCGCACCAGGCGATCGCGGCGACGCGGGTGGACGGCAAGCGGCGCTACGAGGTGATCGACGCGGAATGCGTCGGCTGCAATCTCTGCGCGCATGTCTGCCCGGTGGAGGGCTGCATCACCATGCAGCCGCAGCCTTCGACCTTGCCGAAGCTGGTCTGGGGCCAGCACCCGAACAACCCGATGCGCGTGGCGGAAGCGGCGGAATGACGGACGTATTCGAGGAAACATGCCGATGAGCATCCCGGCCAATGTCGCGGTCAACGCCGAGCGACTCTGGGCGACGATCATGGAGACCGCGCAGATCGGCGGCACGCCGAAGGGCGGCATCAAGCGGCTCACGCTGACCGATCTCGACAAGCAGGTGCGCGACTGGTTCCGCGCCGCCTGCGAGGCCGCGGGCTGCACCGTGACCGTCGACGAGATGGGCAACATGTTCGCCCGCCGGCCGGGACGCGACAACTCGCTGGCGCCGATCTCGGTTGGCAGCCATCTCGACACGCAGCCCACCGGCGGCAAGTTCGACGGCATCATCGGCGTGCTGTCGGGGCTGGAGATGCTGCGCACGATGAACGACCTGCAGATCGAGACCAACGCGCCGATCGAGGTGGTGAACTGGACCAACGAGGAAGGCAGCCGCTTCGCCCCGGCGATGCTCGCCTCCGGCGTGTTCGCCGGCGTGTTCACGCGCGAATATGCCGACAGCCGCAAGGATCGCGAGGGCAAGGAGTTTGGTGCGGAGCTGGAGCGCATCGGCTATCGCGGCACCGAAAAGGTCGGCGCGCGCAAGTTTGCCGCGCATTTCGAGTTGCATATCGAGCAGGGGCCGATCCTGGAGGCGGAAGGCAAGACCATCGGTATCGTCACCGGCGTGCAAGGCATGCGCTGGTTCGAGGTCACCGTCACCGGCCGCGAAAGCCACGCCGGATCGACGCCCATGCCGTTGCGCCATGACGCGATGCTGGCGGCTTCGCGCATGATCCAGGCGGTGAGCGACACCGCGCTGCGCCACGGGCCGGCGGGCGTCGGCACGGTCGGCTTGGTTGAGTGCCGCCCGAACAGCCGCAACGTGATTCCCGGCGATGTGTTCTTCACCATCGACTTCCGCCATCCCGACGACAGCGAACTCGCCGCGATGGAGACGGAAATCCGCGAGGCCATCGCCGGGATCACCGCTTCCGCGGGCGTGCAGACCGCGGTCGAGCGGGTGTGGGATTCGCCCGCGGTGCGCTTCGATGCCGACTGCGTCGCTGCCGTGCGCCGCGCCGCCGCCGCGCAGAACTATCCGGCGCGCGAGATCGTTTCCGGCGCCGGCCATGATGCCGCCTATATCGCGCGCGTCGCGCCGACCTCGATGATCTTCGTGCCCTGCGAAGGCGGGCTGAGCCACAACGAGCTGGAGAAGACCGAGCAGGAGCAGGTGACCGCCGGCGCCAACGTGTTGCTGCGCGCGGTGCTCGACACCGACCAGCTTCTGGCCGAGCGCGCGCGTGGCGGCTGACCTCGCCCTGGCGAAGCCGGCGGCGGCGGAGGCGCCATCCTCCGCGCTGCCGGT
>JAJZVE010000703.1 GCA_021845835.1 Pseudomonadota bacterium
CACGCGGCTCGGCGCCTCGACCGACCGGCCGGAAAAATTCATCGGCATGCACTTCATGAATCCGGTGCCGGTGATGAAGCTGGTGGAGGTGATCCGCGGCATCGCCACCGACGAGCCGACCTTCCAGGCGACCCAGGCGCTGGCCGACAAGCTGCACAAGACCACCGCCGTCAGCGAGGATTTCCCCGCCTTCATCGTCAACCGCATCCTGGTGCCGATGATCAACGAGGCGGTGTACGCGCTGTATGAGGGCGTCGGCTCCATCTCGGCGATCGACATGGCGATGCGGCTCGGCGCCAACCATCCGATGGGGCCGCTGGAACTGGCCGACTTCATCGGCCTCGACACCTGCCTGTCGATCATGCAGGTGCTCTACGAGGGGCTGTCGGACAGCAAGTACCGCCCCTGCCCGCTGCTGGTGAAATACGTCGAGGCCGGCTGGCTCGGCCGCAAGACCGGACGCGGCTTCTACGACTACACGCAGAACCCGCCCCGCCCCACCCGCTGACCGACCCGCCGATCGGGGCGGGTTGCGCGCCGACGCGGCTTCGGCTCTACCGGTTCCACTCGGACGCGGGAGACGCGCTTGGCATCGCGGTGCCGGCACGCCACGTTGAGCGGAAAGCGGGGAGTGGAGCAGCGATGCAGATCGGTGTGGTCGGCCTGGGCCGGATGGGCGGCAACATCTCGCGCCGCCTGATGCGGGCGGGGCATTCCTGCGTGGTGTTCGACGCCAACCCGAAAGCCGCCGCGGCCCTTGCCGCCGACGGCGCCAGCGCGGCCAGTTCGCTCGCCGACCTGGTGGGCAGGCTCACCGGCACGCCGCGCGCGGTCTGGGTGATGCTGCCGGCCGGGCACATCACGGAGGAGACGGTCGCCGCCCTCGGCGGCCTGCTCGGCCGCGGCGACATCGTGATCGACGGGGGCAACTCCTATTTCCGCGACGACATCCGTCGCGCCGCGGCACTCGCCCCGCAGGGCCTGCACTACGTGGACGTAGGCACCTCCGGCGGCGTGTGGGGGCTGGAGCGCGGCTTCTGCCTGATGGTGGGGGCGGAGACGGAGGCATTTGCGCAGCTTGAGCCGATCTTCGCCGCCCTGGCGCCGGGCGGGGGCGACATCCCGCGCACGCCGGGGCGCGACGGGCCGCCGGGGCGGGCGGAGCACGGCTACATCCATGCCGGTCCGGTCGGCGCCGGGCATTTCGTGAAGATGGTGCATAACGGCATCGAATACGGCATGATGCAGGCGATCGCCGAGGGCTTCGACATTCTGCGCAGCCGCGCCGCCACTACCCATCTGCCCGCGGCCGAGCGCTTCCCGCTCGACATGGCCGACATCGCCGAGGTGTGGCGGCGGGGCAGCGTGGTCTCATCCTGGCTGCTGGACCTCACCGCCGCGGCGCTGGCCGATGACGGGCAGCTCGCCCGCTTCTCCGGTTTCGTCGAGGACAGCGGCGAGGGCCGCTGGACGGTGGAGGCGGCGGTGGAGGAAGCGGTGCCGGCCGAGGTGCTGTCCGCCGCGCTCTACACCCGCTTCCGCTCGCGCCAGGAACATACCTTCGCCGAGAAGATGCTGTCCGCCATGCGCCTCGGCTTCGGCGGCCATATCGAGCAGGGGCGAAAGGGGTGAGCGGAGCGGAGCAGGCCAAGCGCGCCGCGGCCGAGGCGGCGGCGCGGCTGGTCGAGGAAGGAATGCTGGTCGGCCTCGGCAGCGGCTCGACCGTGCGCTATCTGATCGAGGCGCTCGGCCGCCGCGTGCGGGAAGAGGGATTGAGCATGGTCGGCATCCCGACCTCCACCGAGACCGACGCGCTGGCGCTGACGCACGGGATCACGCTCGCCGAGCCGGGGGCGGCGCCGATCGCACTGGCGATCGACGGCGCCGACGAGGTGGAGCGCGGCACGCTGCGGCTCATCAAGGGGCTGGGCGGGGCATTGCTGCGCGAGAAGATCGTGGCGGAGGCGGCGGCGCGGTTCGTGGTGATCGCGGATGCGTCAAAAGTGGTGGAACGGCTGGGCGAGCGGGCGCCACTGCCGGTGGAGGTGGTGCGCTTCGGCCACGCCGCGACGGCGCGGCGGCTGGCCGAGCTGGGCGGGCGGCCGGTGCTGCGGCGGCTGCGGGGCGAAGCGGTGTTCGTCAGCGACGGCGGCAACGTGATCTATGACTGTCCCGGTTTCACCCCGATCCGCGACTCGTTCACGCTGCAGCGCGATTTGCGCGCGATGGCCGGCGTGGTGGAGACCGGCCTGTTTGCCCATCACGCCGGGTGCGCCCTGATCGGTGGCGCGGACGGCCGCGTGACGGTGATGGAGCGCAGCGCATGACCTATCGCCGCGCGCTGATCGTCGGCGCCGGCGCGGGTCTGTCCGCGGCACTCGCCCGCCGCTTCGCCCGCGAGGGACTGGCGGTCGCGCTGGCCGCCCGCAGCCCCGAAAAGCTGGCGGCCTTGTGCGCCGAAACCGGCGCGCGCGCCCTCGCCTGCGACGCCGCCGACCCGGTCCAGGTCGCCGCCCTGTTCGCGGCGCTGGACGCGGACGGGGCGCCCGACCTCGTCGTCTACAACGCCAGCGGCCGCCTGCGCGGCCCGATCGCGGAGCTCGACCCGGCTTCGGTGCAGCGCAGCCTGCAGGTGAGCGCATTCGGCGCCTTCCTGGTGGCACAGCAGGCGGCGCGGCGGATGCTGAAGCAGCGGCACGGCGCCATCGCGCTGACCGGGGCCACCGCCGGGGTGAAGGGCTTCGCGCTGTCGGCGCCGTTCGCGATGGGCAAGTTCGCGCTGCGCGGCCTCGCGCAATCGCTGGCCCGCGAGCTGGCGCCGCAGGGCATCCATGTCGTGCATGTCGTGATCGACGGCGGCATCCGCGCCGGGCATCGCCCCGATCCGGCGGACGCGCCGGACAGTACGCTCGACCCGGACGCGATCGCCGCGAGCTACTGGCACGTGCTGACGCAGCATCGCAGCGCCTGGAGCTGGGAGATCGAAGTGCGGCCATGGGTGGAGCGATTCTGATTCATTCCGCCCTGTTCGCACTCGGCGCCGCCGGGTTGACCAAGCTGTTCCTGATCTCGCTCGCCGCCGGCATCGGCATCACGGCGGTCGGGCCGGGCGGCGTGCTGATGACGATCGGCCTCTATGCCTTCACCGCGCTGTCGCCCGCCGCGGTCGCGGGCACCGCGATCGTCACGCATATCGGCACGGGACTGGTCGGAACCGCCGCCTATGTCCGCTCCGGGCAATTGCGCCAGCGCGCGACACGGCGCCTCGCGCTGATCCTGTCGACCAGCGCGCTGCTTGGCGTTCCGTTGGGCATGTGGATCAATGCGCATGTCTCCAAGCACGGATTCGGCGTTCTGCTCGGCCTGTTCACCGCCGCGATCGGCCTGCTGGTGTGGCACCGCCAGCACGGCGCCCACGCACATCCGGCGGAGCCGGAGCATCCGGCGCTG
>JAJZVE010000704.1 GCA_021845835.1 Pseudomonadota bacterium
TCCCCCGCCCGGGCGGCATCGCCGCCGACGCGGAGCGGCAGGAAGAGGGCGAGTGGACCATCTTCTGGCTTACCGTCGGCGCCGTGTTCGCCAGCTTCGCCGCCATCATCGGCGAATTTTCCGCCAAGGACGTGAACGGCGGCCTGCGCATCGGCGTGGTCGCGGCGACGCTGTTCCTGTCCTGGCTGATGACGCATACCGTGTTCGCGCTGCGCTACGCGCACGAATACTACGAGCTGACCGGCGGTCAGGGCGCCATCGCCCGCGGCCTGGATTTCCCCGACGACGACGTTCCGGACTACTGGGACTTCTTTTATTTCTCGCTGGTGCTGGGCATGACGTTCCAGGTCTCCGACGTGCAGATCACCAGCCGCAAGCTGCGGCGGCTGGCGGCGGCACACGGCTTGCTGGGCTTCCTGTTCAACACCGTCATCCTCGCGCTATCCGTCAACATCGGCGCCGGACTGCTCTAGGCAGGACGGCGCAAGGAGGCCCGCATGTCGCTCACCCGACGTTCGCTGTTCGCTGCCACCGCGGCCACGCTGGCGGCGCCCGCCCTGGCGCGCGCCGCCGGCGCGCCGATCCGCATCGGCGAGATCAACTCCTACACCGCCGTTCCCGCCTTCACCCTGCCGTACCGCAACGGCTGGCAACTGGCCGTGGAGCACCTGAACGCCAGCGGCGGCGTGCTCGGGCGGCCGATCGAGGTCATCAGCCGCGACGACGCCGGCAAGCCCGCCGATGCCATCCGGTTCGCCGGGGAGCTGGTGAACGACCAGAAAGTGGATCTGCTGGCCGGCGGCTTCCTCTCCAACATCGGCCTCGCGCTCAGCGATTTCGCGAAACAGGCCGGCAAGCTCTACATCGCCGGCGAGCCGCTGGCCGACGCGCTGGTCTGGAGCCAGGGACATCGCCTGTGTTTCCGGCTGCGCCCGTCCACCTACATGCAGGCGGCGATGCTGGTGCCGGATGCGGCGAAGCTGCCGGCAAAGCGCTGGGCGACGGTGGCGCCGAACTACGAATACGGCACCTCGGCGGTGCAATGGTTCAAGCTGCTGCTGCAGCAGGCGCGGCCGGACGTGCAGTTTGTCGCCGAACAATGGCCCGCGCTCGGCAAGATAGACGCCGGCGCCACCGCGGCGGCGCTGGCGGAAGCGAAGCCGGACGCGATCTACAATGTCACCTTCGGCGGCGACCTGACCAAGTTCGTGCGCCAGGGCAACACGCGCGGCCTGTTCGAAGGGCGCAGTGTCGTTTCCGTGCTGACCGGCGAGCCGGAATATCTGATCCCGCTCGGCGAGGAAACGCCGGAGGGCTGGATCGTCACCGGCTATCCGGTGGCGGCCGACACCGCGCCCGCCAACGCGCGCTTCGTCGAGGCCTACAAGGCCAGGTACGGCGAACTGCCGCGCATGGGATCGGTGGTCGGCTACGCGCTGATCCAGGCCATCGCGGCCGGCATCGCGCAGGCCGGCAGCACGGACACGGATGCGATGGCCGACAAGGGCTTCCCGGGGGCGCGCTTCGCCACCCCGTTCGGCGACGCGATGTGGCGCGCGCTCGATCATCAATCGACGCTCGGCACCTTCGTCGGCCGCACCGCGCTGAAGGACGGGCACGGCACGATGGTCGATTGGCGCTACGTCGATGGCGCGAGCGCGCTGCCGCCGGATGCCGAGGTCCGCAAGATGCGGCCGGCCTGACGCACCGCGCCGCCGCCGCCACATGACGTTCCTGCTGGTCCAGCTGCTCACCGGGATCGCCGGCGCCTCGGCGCTGTTCCTGGTGGCGGCGGGGCTGACCGTGATCTTCGGCGTCACCCGCGTGGTGAACTTCTCGCACGGCAGCCTCTACATGCTCGGCGCCTATGTCGGCTGGACCGTGCTGGCGCGGCTGCCGCACACGCCGCTTGGCTTCGCGCTCGGCGTGCTGGCGACGGCGCTGGTGCTGGCGGCGCTGGGGGCGGTGCTGGAAATCGGCTTGCTCCGCCGGCTCTATCGCGCGCCCGAATTGCTGCAACTGCTGGCGACCTTCGGCGTGGTGCTGGTGCTGCAGGACGCCACGCAGGCGATCTGGGGGGCGGAGGATCTGTCGGTGCCGCGCCCGCACTGGATGCGCGGCTTCGTCGCCATCGGCGGCGAGCGCTTCCCGTTCTACGACCTGATCCTGATCGCTGCCGGCCCTGTGGTGCTGGGCGCGTTGTGGCTGCTGCTGCACCGCACCCGCTTCGGCACGCTGGTGCGCGCGGCGACGCAGGACCGCGAGATGGTGGCGGCGCTCGGCGTCGATCAGCGCCTGCTGTTCACCGCCGTGTTCGCGCTCGGCGCCGGGCTGGCGGGACTGGGCGGCGCGCTCGCGCTGCCGGACGGCTCGGCCAATCTGCAGCTCGATCTTTCCGTCATCACCGATGCGTTCGTCATCGTGGTGGTCGGCGGCCTGGGCAGCATCGTCGGCGCCTATCTGGCCAGCCTGCTGATCGGCGTGCTGCAATCGTTCGGCATCCTGCTGCTGCCGAAGCTGACGCTGGTGATCGTGTTCGCGGTGATGGCGGCGGTGCTGGTGCTGCGCCCGCAGGGACTGCTCGGCCGCGCCGCCGCCACGGTACGCGAGAGCGCGGCGCCGCCGGTGGTGCGCCCCGCCGCGCCGGCGCTGCGCTGGCTCGGCGGTGCGATGCTGGCCGCACTCGTGCTGGCGCCGTTCGTCGTCGGGCCGTTCGCGGTCTCCGTGCTGACCGAGGCCGTGATCGCGGTGCTGTTCGCGGCGTCGCTGCATTTCATGATGGGACCGGGCGGCATGCCGAGTTTCGGCCATGCCGCGTGGTTCGGCCTCGGCGCTTACGGCACGGCGCTGGCCGCGAGCGCGCTCGGCTGGCCGATGCCGCTGGCGCTGGCCGTGGCACCGCTTGTGGCGGGCGTTGTCGCCGCCGTGTTCGGCTGGTTCGTGGTGCGGCTGTCGGGCGTGTATCTCGCCATGCTGACGCTCGCCTTTGCGCAGATCGTGTGGGCGGTGGCGTTGCAATGGTCCGGCATCACCGGCGGCGACAACGGCATTCTCGGCGTCTGGCCGCACGGGTGGCTGGCGCATCCGCGGGCGTTCTATTGGTTTACCCTCGCGATCGGCGCGGCGGGCACGCTGCTGCTGCGGCGGATGCTGTATGCGCCGTTCGGCTACGCGCTGCGCGGCGCGCGCGATTCGGCGCTGCGGGCGGAGGCGATCGGGCTGCCGGCGGCGCGGCTGCGGCTCGCCGCCTTTGTCGTCGCCGGCGCCGCCGCGGGACTGGCCGGTGGCCTGTCGGCGTTCAGCAAGGGCAGCGTGTTCCCGACCTATGTTTCGATCGGCCGTTCGGTCGATGCGCTGCTGATGGTGCTGCTCGGCGGCGTGCAGACCATCGCCGGCCCGATCGTCGGCGCGCTCGCCTACACCGGCCTCTATGACACGCTGCTGC
>JAJZVE010000015.1 GCA_021845835.1 Pseudomonadota bacterium
CGCGCGCGAGCGTGCCGGCGCGGACCAGCCGCGCGTTCACGTCCAGCGGACAGGTATGGACGACATGCCGCGTGAGCGGGTTGAGCGGATTGTGTTCGAAGATGACGAGCGCGCCGCCCGGGCGCGTCACGCGCCGCAGCTCGCGCAGCCACGCGACATGCTCGGCATGATCGATGTGATGAAAGACACACGCCGAGAAACAGAGGTCGAAGCGTCCGTCGGCGAGGGCGAGCGGCGCTGCCGGCTGCACGGCAAGCTGTGCCGAGGCGCCGGGAAATCGCTGCGCGGCGATCTCCAGCGATCGCGACGAGGTATCGGCGCAGACCAGCCCGGCGGCGGGAAACAGTTCCCGGAAATACGGGATCGAGCTGCCGATCCCACAGCCGAAATCAAGGATGTTCCGGACTGCAACGCCGCTGCGGTCAACGGTCCGCCGCGTGTCGGCGATCTTGTAGCGATGGAAGAATGCCGGCGGGTCGCCGAAAAGCCCGGTGCTGCGCACCAGCATGCGATGATAGTCATCGGCGTAGCGATCGAATTCCGCCGCGGGCATCCCCGATCCCCCTGACAGCCCGCAAAGGCGATGCATAGCCCGCGCCGCCCTGCACGCCAAGGATACTGCGGCGCAACTTTGCGGTCGGCGGCGTTCAGGATCGCGTGTTTCCCGGCGCGAACGTGCGGCTCTGGAACAGCGTGATTCCGTGCCGTCGTGCCCAGGCCAATGCGTCCGGCAGCTCGGCGCCGCCGAGCACGACCATTGCCGGATCGACGCCCAGGGCGCGCGGATCGGTGCCGGCGAGCGCGGACGACCAGCCGATCAGCGTCAGGTCGATGCCGAGCCGCGCCGGCGGCAGCGCCGGCGCGAGCTCCGCGCCGATCCCGTGCAGCAGCAGGCGATAGCCGCGCGCGCGGGCGAACTCGCGCGCGAACAGGAAGGCGGGCAGATCGCCCAGGATGTCCGGCGCGCGCAGATGGATCACCACGCGCCCGCGCAGCGCCGCCGGCAGCACCGCGTCGAAGCGGAGGAACTCCGCCCCGAGCAGGCTGGCGACGCTCAGCTCGATCGCGAATGGTCCGGCCGCGCGCAGTTCGCCGGGTGCTGCGAGCAGCGCCAGCATGCGCCGGTCGAGCGTGCGGCTCAGTCGTTGGAACAGCCACGGCTCGGCCCGCAGCGCGCGGCCCGGCGCCAGTTCGGCTTGCAGCTCGGCGACGGAGATCACCCGCTTCTCCCAGGCCAGCCGCACCCGTCCGTCGGTCCCGACCGCCCATACCGGGCGACGCCGGGCGAAGCGCGCCAGGTCGGCCCGCGCCAGCGCCGCCTCAAGCCCCGCAAGTTCCGCCGCATCGAGCGGCACGAGCGCCTGCCGGGCGGGAGCCGCGCTTTGACCGGCATGGCTCTCGCGGGCCAGCCGGAGCAGGGTCTCCGCCTGCTCCGGCAGGTCCAGCACGAGGCAGAGCGACTCCGGGCCGGGCGCCGCGTCGGCGCTGCCGGCGAACAGTTCCGTGACCGCGTCGAGGCTCGCCTGCAAGGCGCCGCCGCCGGGACCGCGCCAGAGCACGGCGGTATCGGTGTTGGGCAGATCGAACGTCTCGGCGCGATCGGCGGTGCGCAGCGGGTCGAGCGCGGCGCGCGCCAGCCGCAGATGGTGCGGCCGGGCATAGGCGGCCGGCAGCCGCGATAGCCGCAGCAGCAGCGCCCGCCGCGCCACCCCCGAGGCCGCCGAGGATGCGACGCGCGCCATCAGCGCGTCGGTGTCGTCGCGACGGGCGAGGGGCTGCGCGCGCCTCATGGGGCAGGCGGCGGCCCGGCGTCCAGCAGGTCCGGCCGGCGGCAGAAGCGCCGCCCGGCATCGCCGGTGGCGGCGCCGCGCTCGGTGCATTGCCGCAGCGTGCAGCCCGCCGCCTCCGGGCAGCCGAGCAGCCGCGCCGCCGCCAGCATCGCTTCCACATGACGGCCCTGGAAACGGCGGATGCCGTGGGCGCTGCCCCAGCGCATCGCCGCTTCGTCCTCCGCGCCGCGCAGCACCAGCCGATCCGGTCCGCTCGCCCGCAGCGCGGCGCGCAGCTCCGCCTGCTCGTCGGCCGGCAGGAACGGCAGCCGCGGCGACCAGTCCAGCTTGAGCAGGTCGGCCTGCAGCAGCCAGGGCCGGGCCAGCAGCAGCGCCAGGTGGGACAGGCCGTCAAGGGCCAGCGGGCAGAGATGGTCGGCAGCGATCTGCCGCGCCCGGCGGAATCCGGCCGGGTCGGCGCTTGCCTCCGCCAGCGTGACCTCGATGCCGAACCATGCCCCCGCCGCCCGGCAGCGCCGCGCGAAGGCGGCGAAGGCGGGGGAGAGCAGCGTCGGCAGCGTCAGGTTGAGGTGCAAGGGCCAGCCTGGCCGGCATGCGGCGTCGAGCGGCCCGCCGCTGCCGAATGCCTCGGCGAGCGCCGCCAGCAGCGGCGCGTCCAGCAGGCCGGCCAGCCGGCGGGACAGGCACGGATCGGCATCGAGCGCGCCGGCTTCGGCGGCGGCCGCCTGCAGGCCGGCACGCGCGATGCTGATCTCGCAGAACAGCGGCCGCAGCGTCGCCGGGCCGCCCCGCTGCGGTTCCAGCACGACGGCCGTTTGCCGCTCGGTCATGTCGGTCCAGCGCACCGCCCGCAGGGCGATTGCGACGGCGTCGAGGGCGAGCGGCGAGACCGGCGGCGGCGCCGGCGGGGCGGTCACAAACGGGGCGCCGTCCGCCAGCTGCGCCTCGGCGTAGCCGCGCAGCGCGTCGGCCGCGCCGTCCAGCGGCCAGAACGAGATCAGCGCCGCCGGATCCGGCGCGTCCAGGCGCAGCAGCCGGATGAGCAGGTCCGGCAGCGCCAGCACCTCCGCTGCGGCGCAGCACAGCAACACGAGATCGCCGTTGCCGAGGGCGAACACATGGCCCTCGTGGCGTCCGGCCGCATCGTTGAGGATGGCGCGGGCGACCCGGCCGTGATACGGGCGCGGCGCCGGCGGCCGCAGCCGGGACAGGTGCAGGGCCACGGCGATCCGGCCGTGCGGATGCCGCGCCGCCCGCTCGGCCGCGTCCCGCAGCAGCCGCTCACCCGGCGGCGCGCACGGTGCGCCGCGCTCGGCAACGGATCGCCAGGCCGGTGCGTTGCGGCCGGCATGCCATGTCACCTCCGTTCCGGTCGCCGCAGCCATCCAAGGCGTCGTGCCGCCATGCATGCACCGTTTCCCGTTGATTGTGTTCAATCCCGCCTCGAACGGCGCCCGCGGTGGCGCTACGCTGCCGGACCATGATTACTCTCTCGTTAGCGCCGGCGACCCTGCCGCCCGGCCAGCGGATCTACGCAATCGGCGACGTACACGGCTGCGATGACCGGCTGGCGGTGCTGCACCGCCTGATCGCCGCCGACCTCGCCGCCCGCCCGGCGGCCGAGCCGCTGCTGCTGCATCTCGGCGACTATATCGACCGCGGCGAGGCGAGTGCCGCGGTGCTGGCGCGCCTGCTGCAAGGCCCGCCGGTGCCGGGGCTGCGCGGCATCAACCTGATGGGCAACCATGAGGCGATGCTGCTGGAGGCGCTGGACACCGGCTCCGCCGACGCGGCCTTGCAGTGGCTGGCCAATGGCGGGGCGGACACGCTGGCGAGCTGGGGCCTGTCCCGCCGCACCAGGCCGCGTGACTGGCGCCGCGTCATCCCGCCCGAGCACATTGCATTGCTGCGCGGCTTGCCGCTACGTCATGTTGCCGGCGGGTATGCGTTCGTGCATGCCGGGCTGCGGCCCGGCGTGCCGCTGGAACGCCAGTCGCGCCACGACATGCTGTGGATCCGCGAGCCGTTCCTGTCCTGGCGGGGGGAGTCGGCGTTGGTTGTGGTGCATGGCCATACGCCGGAGCATGATGTCGCAGTCCGGCCGAACCGGATCGGTATCGACACCGGCGCGGTCATGGGGGGCGTGCTGACCTGCGTGGTGCTGGAAGGCGATCGCATGGGGTTCTTGCGGGCGTGAGCGGGCGGATGACGGGACGAGGACGGGCCGGATGACAGCACCGCAGATCGGGGCGGCAGGCGGGCAATCCGCGGACGTGGCAGGCGAGGCGAGCGCCACCGAACTGATCGCCGCCGTCCGCCGCCTGCCGCGGGCGAGCGTGCTGGTGGTCGGCGACGCGATGCTCGACCGGTATGTCTGCGGCCACGTCGAGCGTGTCAGTCCAGAGGCCCCGGTTCCGGTGCTGGCCGTCGAGCGCGAGCTGGCGATGCCGGGCGGTGCCGGCAACGTGGTGCGCAACCTCGGCGCGCTGGGGGTGGCGGTCGCCTTCGTCTCGGTGGTTGGCGACGACCAGGCGGGGTCCGACCTCACCGGCCTGATCGGCGGCCAGCCGGGCGTCGAGCCGTGGCTGCTGGTGGAGGGCGGGCGTACCACGACGACCAAGATCCGCATGATCGCCCAGGGGCAGCAATTGCTGCGGGTCGACCGCGAGAACGTCGAGCCGCTGCATCCCAAACTTGCCGAGCGCATGCTGCGCATCGCCAGCGACGCCATCGCGGCGACCTCGGTCACGATCCTGTCGGACTATCGCAAGGGGGTGCTGGGCGGCGATACCACGGCGCGGCTGGTGGCAGCGGCACGGCAGGCCGGACGGCTGGTGATCGGCGATCTGCATGGCAGCGACATGGCCAATGCGGCCGGCGCCGACGTGATCCTGGCCTCGCGCCGCGACCTCGCCCGTGCCAGCGGGCTGCCGGCGGACGACGATGCCGGGGTGGCGCTGGCGGCGACGGCGCTGCGGCGCGCGCACGGCTTCGGCGCGGTGCTGGTGGGGCGTGGCGGCGACGGCATGACGCTGGTCAACGGCACCGGCGTGCGCCACCTGCGGGCGGATGTCACCGAGGTTTTCGACGTCTCCGGTGCCGGCGACACGGCGGTGGCGACGCTGGGGGCAGCGCTGGCGACCGGCGCCCCGCTCGCGGTCGCGGCGCGGCTGGCCGCGCTGGCCGGTGCCATCGCGATGAGCCGGGTTGGCACGGCGGTGGTGCGGGAACGCGATTTCCTCGATGCGCTGTCGCCCGATCGTGGCGTGCTGCGCAAGATCGTCTCGCCGGACACCGCGGTCGAGCAGGTGGAACGCTGGCGCCGGCGCGGCTGGCGCACCGGCTTCGTGCAGGGCAGTTTCGATCCGCTGCGCGCCGGCCATGAGCATCTGGTCCGCCAGGCGCGGGCGGTGTGCGATCGCCTGGTCGTGGCGGTCGCGCCGGACGCGCTGGTGCGACAGCGCAAGGGGCCGGGGCGGCCGTTGCTGCCGCAGCACGAGCGCGCCGCCCAGCTCGCCGCCGCGGCGGGGGTGGATCTGGTGGTGATGAACGAGGACGAGGATCCGAGCGCCTTGCTGCGGGCGCTGCGCCCCGACGTGCTGGTGACGGGGGCGGACGCCGCCGACGGCGATGGAGCGGCGGCGGCGCTGCTGGGCGACTGGGGCGGGCGGGTGCTGCAGGCGGAGCGCCTCGCCGAACCGGCCTGACCGCGCCTATTCCGCCCGCAGCGCCGCGCGCAGGTCGGCGGCGCCCGCCGGGTCCTCCAGCGCGGCCAGACGCAATGCCGCGAGGCTGGCGAAGCGGTGCAACAGCCGCCGCCGCCGCGCCGGGGCGAGCGGGTGCGCCGGCGCTTCGCGGACGATCTCGGCCATGCCCGCGGCGGCGACGATCAAGCCGGCCGCGTCCGGCAGCAGGGCGAGCGGGAAGGCGTCATCGACCGCGAAATACAGCGCATCGCTGAACGCCCGGTACTGCGGCCATTTCACGTCGGTGAGGAAGTCGCGCGGCCCGGACTTCACCTCGATGCACACGAGGCCGCCGTCGCTGCGCAGCGCCATGATGTCGGCGCGGCGGAAATTGGGCAGCGTCACTTCATGCAGCGGCGCCCAGCCGAGCCGGCCGCACAGCCGCGCCGCCGCGCGCCGCACGGCCAGGCTGCGTTCGGGGAAGGAGGGGGGGTCGGCCAGGGACATCGCTCCAGGGCGTTGCGGAACCGGGCGGCGGGCTGCGCCGCATCACCCTGCATCATCTGGCGCAGCGCATGGCCAACGGCTAGCCTGCGGCGCCGATCCAGGAGGCGCGCATGGCCGCGCTCGTGCCGCTGGCCGATCCCACCCTGCCGCCGGGCGTTCGCGCCCGCTTCGTCGCCGATGTGAACGGGCTTGCCATGCACGTCCTGGAAGCCGGGTTCGAGCCGCCGGGCCGTCCCTGCGTGCTGCTGCTGCACGGCTTTCCGGAGCTGGCGTATTCCTGGCGCAAGGTGATGCCGTTGCTGGCTGCCGCCGGGTATTACGTCGTCGCCCCGGACCAGCGCGGCTACGGGCGCACCACCGGCTGGGACGCGGACTACGACGGCGACCTTGCGTCCTTCCGCGTCCTCAACCTGGTGCGGGACACGCTGGGGCTGGTGTGGGCGCTCGGGCGGGAGTCCGTCGCCGCGGTGGTCGGGCACGATTTCGGGGCGCCGGTGGCGGCGTGGTGCGCGCTGCTGCGGCCCGACGTGTTCCGCGCGGTCGCGATGATGAGCGCGCCGTTCGACGGCCCGCCGCGCCGCCCGTTCGCACCCGCGGCGGCGGCGGACCCCTCCGCCGCGCTGGCCCGGCTCGATCCGCCGCGCCAGCATTACCAGTGGTATTATTCGACGCGGCGGGCAAATGCCGACATGTGGCGCTGTCCGCAGGGCGTGCATGCGTTCCTGCGCGCCTACTTTCACCACAAGAGCGCCGACTGGCCCGGCAACCGGCCGATGCCGCTTGTGTCCTGGACGGCGGCGGAGCTGGCGAAGCTGCCGACCTATTACGTGATGGAGCGCGACAAGGACATGGCCGCGACGGTCGCCGCCGAGATGCCGTCGGACGAAGCCGTCGCCGCCTGCCGCTGGCTGCCGGACGACGAACTGCGCGTCTATGCCGCCGCGTATGAACGCACCGGCTTCCAGGGCGGGCTGCAGTGGTATCGCTGCCGGACGGAAGGGGTCGGGCTGGCGGAGCTGCAGGTGTTCTCCGGCCGCCGCATCGACGTGCCGTCGCTGTTCATCGCCGGCGCGCGCGACTGGGGCATCCGGCAGGTGCCGGGCAGCCTGGAGCGCATGCAGCGCGATGTCTGCACGCGGATGCTGGGCTGCCATCTGGTGGACGGCGCCGGCCATTGGGTCCAGCAGGAGCGGCCGGAGCAGGTCGGCGCGCTGCTGTGCCGGTTCCTGGAGCAATGCGCGTGAGCACGGATCGCCCCTTCACCGCGCCGCCGAGCGCGGACGACATCGCCGCCCTGGCCGAGCGGGCGCTGGCGGCCATCCCCGAACGGCTGCGCCGGCATGTCGGCGACGTGGGCGTGGCGATCGAGGAGATGCCGGACGACGCGACGCTCGACGATCTCGGCATCGAGTCGGCGTGGGACCTGACCGGGCTGTACAGCGGCACGCCGCTGACCCGGCGCAGCGTGGACGACATCGCGCGCCCGCCGAACCTGATCTTCCTCTATCGCCAGCCGATCCTGCTGGAATGGATCGAGACCGGGGAAGACCTGTACCGGCTGGTGCGCAACGTCGTGGTCCACGAGGTCGCGCACCATTTCGGCTTCAGCGACGCCGATATCGCGGCGCTGGAACGGCAGATGGACTAGCGGGATCTACCACGCCAGGCCGCTGCGGGCGGCAGCTTCGGCCATGATCCGGTCGATCAGCCAGCCATGATCGTGCCCGGCCAGCCGTGCCAGGATGACGAGATCGGAATCCACCGGATGCAGCCCGGCGAGCGGATTGACTTCCAGAAACATCGGCTGCCCGTCGGCATCGCTGCGCAGATCGACGCGCCCGGCGTCACGGCAGCCGAGCGCGCGCCATGCGGCGAGCGCCACCTCGGCGGCGCGACGACCCTGCGCGTCCTCGGCCAGCCGGTAGCGCACGGCGGCATAGTTCTTCTTCGTCGCAAAGCCGTAGGTGGCGTCGCTGTCGATCTCCATCACGCCGATCGTGGTGGCGGCGTCGCCGCTGCCGAGAATGCCGACGGTGAATTCGCGTCCGGGCAGGAAGCGTTCCACCAGCACCGGCTGCCCGAAGCGCGCGATCAGCCGGCCGGCGGCGGCGGCAAGCTCGGTCGGGGAACGGCACAGGCTGCCCGGGCCGACGCCCTTTCCCGTGCCCTCGGCAACGGGTTTGACGAACAGCGGAAACGGCAGGTCGATGGGCGCGCCGGCGTTCTCAAGCACGCGGAAATCGGCCGTCGGCACGCCGGCATCGCGTGCCACCCGCTTGGTCAGGCCCTTGTGCAGACACAGCGCGAGCACGAGCGAATCGCTGAACGTGACCGGGACGCCGTGCGCTTCCAGCAGCGCCGGCACCAGCGCCTCCCGCCCCGGACCGCGCAGCCCCTCGCAGATATTGAACACGATGTCCCAGTGCGCACCTGCGTGCAGCCGGCCAAGCAGTGCCTGCGCACGGCCGATGCGCTCGACCGCGTGGCCACGCGCGGCAAGACGGCCGGCGATGGCGGCGATCGTTTCCTCGGCATCGAACTCTGCGAGCTGCTCGGCATCGAGCGCCTCGCCGGCCCAGTCGGCGAGGGCGTCGTAGGTCAGGCCGATGCGCATGCGCCGTCCGGATCGTGATAGCGGTACAGTTGGCCTTCGAAGTTGCGCAGCAGCAGGTCGTCGCCGTCGCGCCCGACCACGTATTCCGGCAGCAGCGGGATCTTGCCGCCGCCGCCTGGCGCGTCGATGACGAAATGCGGCACCGCGTAGCCGGTGGTGTGGCCGCGCAGGCCGCGGATGATGGCGAGACCCGTCTCGACCGGCGTGCGGAAATGCGCCGAGCCGGTGATCGGGTCGCATTGGTACAGGTAGTAGGGTTTGACGCGCAGTTTCAGCAGCCCGTGCATCAGCCGGCGCATGGTGTCGATGTCGTCGTTGATGCCGCGCAGCAGCACCGTCTGGCTGCCGAGCGGGATGCCGGCATCGGCGAGCCGTGCCGTGCTCTCGGCCACTTCCGGCGTCAGCTCGTCCGGATGCGTGACGTGGATGCTCATCCACAGCGGATGGTAGCGGCGCAGCATGCGCACGAGGTCGCGGGTGATGCGCTGCGGCAGCACCAGCGGTACCTTCGTGCCGATGCGCAGGAACTCGACATGCGGGATGGCGCGCAGCCGGCTCAACAGCCATTCCAGCTTGTCGGTGGCGATGGTGAGCGGATCGCCGCCGGACAGCAGCACGTCGCGGATCGCCGGATGCGCCGCGATGTAATCGATGGCGCGCTGCCATTGCTGCAGGCTGAACGTGTATTCGCCGCCGCCGCCGACCATGCGGCTGCGCGTGCAATAACGGCAATAGGTGCTGCAGAACCCGGTGGTCAGGAACAGCACGCGGTCGGGATAGCGATGCACCAGGCCGGGCACCGGCGCCGCGTGATCCTCGCCGAGCGGATCGTCCGATTCGCCGGGCAGACGCAGGTATTCGTCGCCGACCGGGATATGGGTGCGGCGCAGCGGCTGCAACGGGTCGTCCGCGCTGAACAGGCTGGCGTAGTAGGGCGTGATGCCGACCGGCAGCGGCCCGGTCTGCCGCGCGACCGCGGCGCGCTCGTCGTCGCTGAGGCGGAAGATGCGCGCCAGCCCGGCGAGGTCGCGGATGCGGTGGCGCAGTTGCCAGCGCCAGTCGTTCCACTCCTCGGCCGTCGCCTGGGGAAAATGGCGATGCCGGAAGGCACGCGCCCGTTCGGACTGCGGGAAGGCCGCCACCCGTTCGCGGTCTTTGACGGTCGTGGGAAACACCGGCCGCGCGAGCGCGGCCCCGGTGGATGGAGGCTCGGCTTCGGCGGCCTCGCGCTCGTGGTCCATGTCGCATGTCCTCTTGGTTCGCGCCGACGCCGGGATGGCGCCGCGCCGCGCGGGGGCCGACTCGGCCGATGCCGGCAATTAAGCCAGATCGCCCCGCGCTGGCCATCCTTTCTTTGCAGCAGACGGCAGCATTGAACCGAATTCATGGCATCGAAGATGTCTGTGACTTTGCTGTGGCAAGAACATTCGCATCCGGCCAAGCAATCAGCGATGCCGCGCGCCGTCGCCTGCGGCGCTTGCCCGCAGCCCTCGGCGCAGGCAGATCGGGCGCATGCTGCACCTGATGAAGCTCGCCGTCGGCGTCCGCGACCTGACCCACCTGCGGGATCTGCAGGCCGGGCGCGCCCGGACGGCGCCGCCGCTCCGTCACCTGACCCGCAACCAGCCGCGGCGCGCCGCCGAGGTGCTGGACGGCGGCTCGATCTACTGGGTGATCGGGGGCGCGCTGCTGGTGCGCCAGCGCATCCTGGACATCCGCCCGGCGCCGGACGCGGACGGCACGGCGCGCACCGCGCTGCTGCTGGACCCGACGCTGGTGCCGGTCGCGGCGCGCCCGGTTAAGCCGTTCCAGGGCTGGCGCTATCTGGCCGCCGCCGCGGCGCCCGCCGATCTGGCCGCGCCCGCGGCGGGGCGCTGGACGGAGGAGTTGCCGGCCGCGCTGCAGCGCGAGCTGCGGGCACTCGGCCTGCTATAGCCGGATTTGCATTGCGCGTGTGGAATAACAGTTGCGAAACGGCCCAGGTTAGTCCATAGATGTTTCAGGCATGTAGTCGCCGTTGCTGCTACGCGCCTTTCACCCTGCCACCCTGCTGCGGAGCCCATCCTGTGACCCTCACCCGCCGTTCCCGGCTCACCGCTCTCGGCGTCGCTCTGCCGGTTGCGCTGACCGCCGTTGCCGCCGAGGCCGCCACCACCCCCTCGCTGCACCGCCACAAGAAGCACCACGCCCATGCGGCGAGCGCGCATTCGCGCCACCGCAAGGCGCATCACACCACGGCTGCGGTCGCGCATCCGCGCACCCAGGCCTGAGCCGCCGCCGCGCCGTCGCGCGGGCCTGCCCGCGCGACGCTTTCATGTGACTGACGCACGCCGATCGCACCGGCCGCATCCCGCCGCGATCATCCCGCGTAGCGGCAACCTCGGCGCCGTGTAGCCACCAGTACCCTGTCGCCGGCCTCGGCATCGATTGCCGCCGCACACTGGCGCTGGTGTTCGGGCTGATCCGGACCCACGTGATCCGCGACCGCGCCGACAGCCCGCTCGGCCGCGGCAAGCTGCTGCGGAAGACGCGGTGGTCCGAGGCCGCGTGGATCGTCGCCACGCCGCTGTTCATGCGCCTGCCGGCCGGTCCGCCGCGGTCGCATGCCTTCGTGATCGCCGTGCTGCCCGGCCTGGGAGGCATGGACCCGTTCATGCGGATTGACTATCCCGTCCCCCTCACCCGCTATCCCTGATCGGTCCAGCCGCAGCCATGTCCCTGCCCAGTCTGCTCGCCGCCCTGGTCGGGCGTCTGCAGCGTCGCGCGCCGCTCGTCGTGTTTGTCGGCGTGCTGCTCACGATCGCCTCCGCCTGGTACGGCGCCACGCATCTGGCCGTCACCACGGACACCGATGCCCTGTTCTCCGACAGCCTGCCCTGGCGGCAGCGGCAGATCGCCTACGATCGCGCGTTTCCCCAGTTCAGCGATCTGCTGGTGGCCGTGATCGACGCCAGGCTGCCGGAGGAGGCGGACCAGACTGCCGCCGCGCTGGCCGACGCGCTGGCCCCCGACACGGCGCATTTCCGCGACGTGCGCAGGCCGGACGCGGCCCCCTATCTGCAGCGCAACGGGCTGATGTTCCTGGACACCAGGCAGCTCGGCGACCTGTTGGACCACATTATCGACGCCCAGCCCTTCCTCGGCCAACTGGTCGCCGACCCCAGCGCGCGCGGCCTGTTCTCAGCCCTCAGCCTGCTCGCGACCGGCGTCGCGCGCGGCCAGGCCGACCTCACCGCCTTCGCCGGGCCGCTGCGCGGCTTCCAGGCGGCGCTGGCCGCGGCCGCCGCGGGGCATCCGCAGCCGCTGTCCTGGGAGGATCTGCTGACCGGCAAGCTCGCGGCCCAGGCCGGGCGGTTCCGCTTCGTGCTGGCGCAGGCGAAGCTTGACTATTCGGGGCTGGAACCCGGCGCCGCCGCGACCGCGGCGATGCGGGCGGCGATCGGCCGCCTGCCGTTCGTGCGCGACGGCAGCGCCCATGTGCGCATCACCGGCGGCGTGGCGCTGGCGGATGAGGAGTTCGGCAGCGTGTTCCGCGGCATCGCCATCGGCACCGTCGGCACGCTGCTGCTGATCGCGCTCTGGCTCGTGCTCGCGGTGCGCTCCTGGCGGCTCATCCTGCCGATGCTGATGACGCTGTGGCTCGGGCTGGCGCTGACCGTCGGCTTCGCGGCACTGGCGGTCGGCACGCTCAATCTCATCTCGCTCGCCTTCAGCGTTCTGTTCATCGGCATCGCCGTCGATTTCGCGATCCAGATCAGCGTCCGCTTCCGTGCCGCCCTGGTGGAGGCGCGCGACCCGGCGCTCGCCCTGCAGCAGGTGGCGCGCATTGTCGGGCCGGAGGTGATGGTGGCCGCCGCCGCCGCCGCCAGCGGCTTCTTCGCCTTCGTGCCGACCAACTTCGCCGGCGTTTCCGAGCTGGGGCTGATTGCCGGCGTCGGCATGGTGATTGCGTTCCTCTGCACGCTGCTGTTCCTGCCGGCGGCGATCGCCCTGTTCCGGCCGCGGCCGGAGGCGCTGCCGGTGGGGTTCGGCTGGGGCGATGCCGCCGAAGCACGGCTGACGCGGGCGCATCGGCCGCTGCTCGCCGCGTTCGCGCTGCTCGGCCTGGCCGGCGCCGCGCTGCTGCCGACGCTGCGCTTCGACGCCGATCCGCTGCACACGAAGAACCCCGATACCGAGGCGATGCGCACCCTCGCCGACCTGATGGGATCGCCGGTGACCGACCCCTACACGGTCGAGATCCTGTCTCCCTCGCTCGCCGTGGCCGACGCGCTCGCCGGCCGGCTGCGCGGCCTGAAGCTGGTGGACAGCGTGCTGACGCTGTCGAGTTTCGTGCCGCAGGACCAGCCGGCCAGGCTGGCGCTGATTGCCGATGCCGCCAACATCCTGGGCGCGACGCTGGCGCCGAGCACGCCGGAAGCGCCGGTCACGCCTGACGACCTGCGGCTCGCCGCCCGTACCGCCGAGGCGGAAATCGCCGGCGCCGTGCCGCATTTGCCGCCCGACAGCCCGCTGCGCGCCATCGGCGACGACCTGCGCCGGCTGGCCGCTGCGCCGGATGAGATGCTGATGGCGACGAATGCCGCCCTGATCCGCTTCCTGCCGGCCCAACTGGATCGGCTGCGCCTGGCGCTGGACGCGCATCCGGTGACCGTCGCCGACGTCCCGCCCGAGATCAGGCGGGACTGGCTGCTGCCCGACGGGCGGGCGCGTTTGCAGGTCGTCGGCACGCCGCAGACGCATGGCAGTCGCGGCCTGCAGGCCCTGGTGGCGGAGGTGCGCCGCATCGCGCCGGACGCACAGGGCACCGCCGTCGGCATCGTCGAAAGCGCCCGCACCATCGTCGGCGCCTTCCGCACCGCGGCGCTGCTGGCGCTCGCCGCCATCGCGGTCATTCTGGCCATCGCCCTGCGCCGCGTGCGCGACGTGGCGCTGGTGATGGCGCCGCTGCTGCTGTCCTCGCTGCTCACCGTGGTCGCGGTCACGGTGCTGGGATTGCGGCTGAACTTCGCCAACGTCATCGCGCTGCCGCTGCTGCTCGGCGTCGGCGTGTCGTTCAACGTCTATTTCGTGATGAACTGGCGCAAGGGCGGGGACCGTTTCCTGGGCACCGCGACCGCGCGGGCGATTGCCTTCTCGGCGCTGACCACCGGCACCGCCTTCGGCTCGCTCGCGCTCTCGGCGCATCCGGGTACGGCGAGCATGGGCAGGCTGCTGCTGCTCAGTCTCGGCAGCACCGTCGTCACCACGCTGGTGTTCGAGCCGACGCTGCTGCGCGTGCTGCGGCCGCGGCGTTGACGGGCGGCGCGCGACGGCGGCAGATCGTCTGACGGGATCGGGAGGGACGGATGCCCTGGGTGCCGCCCATGAACCGGGAGGAGCGGCTGAAGGCCCTGCTCGTCCCGCCGGCGCTGCAACGGTGGTACCATGTCCGGCGCGAATTGCGCCACGGCGAGCGCGAGTTGCATCTGGTGCCGCTGCTGGCCGACCCGCGCCGCGTTTCGGTCGATGCCGGCGCCAACCGCGGCGTCTGGACCGAGATGCTGCGCCGCCATTCGCGTGGTGTCTGCGCGTTCGAGCCGAACCCGAAGATGTTTGCCGAACTCCGCCGCTGCGCGCGGCGCGAGGTGGTCACCCACCCGTTCGCGCTGTCCGACCGTACCGGCAGTGCCGATCTGCTGGTGCCGCGCGGCGCGCACGGCTATTCCAACCAGGGCGCCTCGCTGAGCGCGCGGCGCATCGGCGACGGGCGGTTCGGCGTCGTGCAGGTGGCGACGCGACGGCTGGACGATCTCGATCTCGGGCCGATCGGATTCATCAAGGTCGATGTCGAGGGCCACGAACTCGCGGTGCTGGAGGGTGCATGCGCGACGCTGCGCCGCGACCGGCCGACGCTGGTGGTGGAGATCGAGGAACGCTACAACGACCGCCCGATCGGCGAGCTGCTGCGTGCCGTCTGCGATTTCGGCTATTTCGCCATGTGCCTGCAGCGTGGGCGCCTGTGCGCGGCCAGTGACGTCGATCTGGTCGCCTGCCACAGCAGGCCGGCGTCGCGCGCCGATTACGTGTTCAACTGGATCTTCTTCCCGGCCTGAGCCAGCGCCGCGCGCACGGCGGGGCTGAGCAGCGCGGCCAGTTCCGCCTCGTGCTCATATTCTGGCATCATGGCGCTGATCACAGCGTCGCGCCGTGCCGCCGGGTGGAAATAGAGTTCGCAGGCGCCGTCCGGCAGGTTCGCCAGCAGCCGCGACACGCGCGGCGCCGTCATGTGCCCGCTCCACGCGATCCCGAACACTGAGTCATCCGCTGCGACGCCGGCCTTGCGCACCTGACGCCGCAGCACGCCGCTCCACGCATGCAGGGCGTGGGCGCCCAGGGCCGGCCGCGCGCCGCACGCCGCCAGCACGCGCGGCGGTTCCGCCGGCACGCGGATGCGCGCGAGGCCGAATTCCCGCCCGATGCGCAGCATCAGCGCCGCGACCGTCGGGTGCAACTGCATGTGCTTGTGCGCGTCGGCATGATCGAGCGTCAATCCGGTCGCCGCGAAGGCGGCGAACTGGGCGCGGATTTCCGCGGCCAACTGCCGCCGCACATGCGGGAGAAAAAAATAGCGCAGGCCGAGCCGCAACTGGTCGGACGGAAACCAGCCGCGCGCATCCACCAGCGCCGGAATCGCCGCCGGCGGCAGCACCGCCGGCCCCTCCACCGCCACCAGATGCAGGCCCACGCGCAACGACGGCATCCGGCGCGCGCGCCGCGCCGCGTCCTCGGCCGCAGCCCCTGCGACCATCAGGCTCGCATGCGTCAGCACGCCGTCGCGATGCGCGCGCTCCACCCCTTCGTTCACCGCCTCCGACAGGCCGAAATCGTCGGCCGTCAGGATGACGCGCCGCTGCCCCATCAGGCGGCGGTCTGCCGCTCCCGCAGGAAGTGGAAGAACTCCACGCCCTCGCGCAGCCGCCGCTTCATCATCTGCGGGCTGCGCACCATCTCGCCGACGATCGACGCGATCTTGGGCGCGCGGAAGTAGAACCGCCTGTAGAAGGTCTCGACGGAATCGAAGATTTCCGTGTGCGCCAGATGCGGATAGTGCAGCGGCGCGATCTGGATGCCGTGCTCGTCCACCAGTTCGGCATGCGATGCGTCCAGCCAGCCGTTCTGCAGCGCCTGCTGGTGCAGGAACGTGCCGGGATAGGGTGCGGCGAGCGAGACCTGCAGCGTGTGCGGGTTCACCTCGATGGCAAAACGGATGGTCTCCTCGATCGTCTCGCGCGTCTCGCCGGGCAGGCCGAGGATGAAGGTGCCGTGGATCTTGATGCCGAGGTCGTGGCAGTCCTGCGTGAACCGCTTCGCCACCTCGATCCGCATCCCCTTCTTGATGTTGTGCAGGATCTGCTGGTTGCCGCTCTCGTAGCCGACCAGCAGCAGCCTCAGCCCGTTGTCGCGCAGCACCTTCAGGGTTTCACGTGGAACATTTGCCTTGGCGTTGCAGCTCCAGGTGACGCCGAGCCGGCCCAGCTCGCGCGCGATCGCCTCGGCGCGCGGCAGGTTGTCGGTGAAGGTGTCGTCGTCGAAGAAGAATTCCCTGACCTGCGGGAAATACGATTTCGCCAGCCGGATTTCCTCGGCGACGTGCTCCGCCGAGCGCACCCGGTAGCGGTGCCCGCCGACCGTCTGCGGCCACAGGCAGAACGTGCAGCGGCTCTTGCAGCCGCGCCCGGTGTAGAGCGACAGATACGGATGCAGCAGATAGCCGATGAAGTAGTCCTCGACCCTGAGGTCGCGCTTGTACACCTCGGTGACGAAGGGCAGCCGGTCCATGTCCTCCAGCGTCGCACGGTCCCTGTTGTGGACGATGCTGCCGTCCGGCCCGCGATAGCTGATGCCGTCGATGGCGGCGAAGTCGCGCCCTTCCGCTGCCTCCAGGATGGTGAAGTCGAACTCGTTGCGGGCGACGAAGTCGATCGGCGCGCCCTGCTTGAGGCTCTCCTCCGGCTGCACCGCGACCTTGGCGCCGACGAAGCCGACTTTCAGGCGGGGATTGGCATCCTTGAGCGCCCGCGCCACCCGCACATCGGCGGCGAAGGACGGGGTCGAAGTGTGCATCACGCACAAGTCATAGCCGCGGATCGTCCCGATCACGCTGTCGAGGCCGGTGCGGCTGGGCGGGGCGTCGATCAGGCGGCTGCCCGGCACCAGCGCCGCCGGCTGCGCGAGCCAGGTCGGATACCAGAAACTGCGTATTTCCCGCTTCGCCTGGTAGCGCGAGCCGGCGCCGCCGTCGAAGCCGTCGAAGGACGGCGGCTGCAGAAACAGCGTCTTCATCATGCCCGTTCGGTCCCCAGCGATGCGGTCGGGCGCGACGTCCTGGCGGCCCGCATGCTGCGTCCACGCCAGTCCACCCGATCGCCCATGTAGCTCGTCAACAGCACGGCAGCGGACATGAGGTCGCGCAGCGGCAGGTGCCAGGGGGCGGCGATTGCGCCCGCGCCGTCCGCCAGCCCCAGCGCCCGCTCGATGGCGCGGGCCGCCAGCGCCCGCGCCAGCCAGGCGAGCGCGAACAGCGCCACCGTCCAGCGGGCGCCGCCACTGAGCGCGACCGCGAGCAGCGCCCAGGCCAGCGGGTACTGCACCGCCGAGGCGGCGAACGGCAGCGGCGCGAGGGCCCGAATGGTGCGCGCCCAGCGCAGCTCGTGGCGGAACAGATCGCGCATCCGGGATTCCGGCACCGTGGTCGCCGGCACCGTGGCGGCCAGCCCGATGCGAAGCCCCAGCGCGCGCACCTTGCGCCCGAGCAGGTTGTCGTCCGCCAGATGGTCGCGCAGCGCCGCGAACCCGCCGATCGTGGCCAGCGTCTCGCGCCGCAGCGCCATCGTCGCGCCGAGCGCATCCTGCCGCCCGAGCCGGCGCGCCAGCAGCGCGCCGGGCAGGAAGCCGTGCGTGATCGCGCTGGCGCCGAGCTGCCCGGCCAGCGCGCCGCTCGCCGGCAACCCGGTATAGAGCGTGGTGACGAGACCGATGCCGGGCGGCTGCAGCGCCGCCGCAATCCGGCGCAGGTAGTCCGGGGCGACGTGCACGTCGCTGTCGGCGATCACCAGGACCGGGTGGCGCGCCGCCGGCAGCATGTTGGTCAGGTTGGCGACCTTGCGGTTGGCACCCGCCGCCGTGTCGTCGATCACCACCGCGATGTCGCAGGCCGGGAAGCGCGCCCGCAGCCGCCGCACCGCCGCCAGCGCCGGGTCGGCCGGGTCCTGAACGCCGAACACCACCTGGAACCGTGGATAGTCCTGCGCGCACACACTCGCCAGCGCCGCCTCCAGCAGCGGCTCGTCGCCATAGAGCGGCTTGAGCACGCTGATCGCCGGCAGCGCGTGCGCGCGCGGCGCCGGCGCCGCGCGGAACTGCCGCACCAGTCGCGCCCCGAGCAGCGTCTGGATCAGCCCGACCGCCGCAAGCAACGCGGCGACGAAGGCGAGCAGCTGCGGCATCGGGTCAGGAATTCCCCGACTGCAGGTTGGCGACCTTGCGTTGCAGCGAGGCGATCAGCCGCTCGGGACCGCCGCTGCCGATCAGGCTGCGGAAATCCGATCGCTGCACCGCGACCCGGCTGATCGAGCCGTCCAGCAGCACGTCCACCACCCGCCAGCCCGCCGCGCCGTGGCGCATCTGATAGTCGAGGCGCGTCGGATCGCCGCTCCGCGGCACCAGCTGCGTCGCCACCACCCGGTCGGCGCCGACCGCACGGGTCTGCGGCAGGATCTCGAAGCGCTGGCCGTCATAGCTGTCGAAGTTGGCGACGTAGCTGGCCACGGTATAGCGCGTGAACACGTCCAGCAGCTTCGCCTGCTCGGCCGGCGGGAAGGACGGCCAGCGCAGGCCGACCGACACCTGCAGGATCTGCGGCAGGTCGAACACCTGCGCGACGACCGGGCCGAGCACCGCGACGCGCTGCTCGAACGGGGCGGCATGCGCCATGCGCATGATCTGCAGCAGGGCGTCGTCCAGCCGCGCGATCGGCGCCGCCGGTCCGTCCTCCTCGGCCCGCGCCGCCGGCGCGGCGGCGAGGGCGAGGAACAGGACTGCCCGCCGTCTCATTGCCGGCGCGCCACGACGAACGCGGCCAGCTCCCGCAGCAGACCGGCGCGCTCACCGAAACTGTCCAGATGCCGCGCTGCCTGCGCCGCCAGCAGATCCGCCTGGGCGCGCGCCCGTTCCGCCCCGAGCACCGCGACCAGCGTCGCCTTGCCGGCGGCGGCGTCCTTGCCGGCGGTCTTGCCGGTTTCCTCGGTGGTGCCCTCGGCGTCCAGCAGGTCATCGGCGATCTGGAACGCC
>JAJZVE010000705.1 GCA_021845835.1 Pseudomonadota bacterium
GACACACGCTCCATGCTCACACGTTGGCGCATTGTCGTCGTCCGGACCGGTAACGGAGAGTGATGAAGAATCAGCCAAACGCCACGCAACTGAAGGATGCGGTAAGCGTGCTGGTTAGTTTGGTACGCAATGCGCATCTGAAAAGGGTGCTCCATTCTGTCGATCCCGAGCCACATCTGAACTTTTGGCGCGTGATCTATGGGAATCTATTGGACCTCGCCGTGCTCGAGTGGTGCAAATTGTTCGGTTCGGACAATGCCGGGCACCAACCGACGCACTGGAAGAATTTGGTTCCTGCATCCGATCACGGCACGTTTCGGCAGGACTTGCTTCAGCACTTGAAGATTGACATCGATGAATGGATGTCATATCGGGAAAAAATGAAGACCTACCGAGATACGTGTGTCGCTCATGATGATGTGCGCAAGCGCGTTGATGTGACCGTCTACCCCGACCTGAATATCGCAATGGAATCGAGCTATTTTTATTATAGTTATTTGCTGAAAGAACTTCGAAGGCGCGGAATAGGGGACTATCCCACTGACCTTCGCACCTATTGTGCCACCTTTGCCGAACAAGCAACGCTCATCGCCCGCGAGGCAATGGCAGCTACAGCGGAGATAAAAGAGAAGGTCAGGTAAGTCATCAGCCGTTGGGCTTCACAGGATCGCCTTTCCGGTGTCCACGTCGCCGGTCAGCAGCGTGTCGATCCCCTCGCGCAGCATCGCCTCACCGAAGGCGGGGTCGCCGGCGACCCGCTTCTGCACCAGTTCCTTGAAACTCCACGTCAGTGTCATGTCTCTGTCTCCACCCATTGCCCCACCGGGGCAGAGATGCCTTACTCCACCACGATCCTTGGCCCCGCCGCCGCCTTCGTCCCACGCCCGGCGGGCAGCTTCGCCCACACGCGCTGCGCCAGTGCGGCAAAGGCGCGCCCCGCCTCGCTGTCCGGCGCGGCGGCCGCGATCGGCTCGCCGGCGTCGCCGGAGGTGCGGATGTCCAGCAGCAGCGGCACTTCGCCCAGGAACTCGGTGCCCAGCCGGTGCGCCTCCGCCCGCGCACCGCCGTGGCCGAAGATCTCGGCACGGTGGCCGCAATTGGGGCAGCAGAAGAAGCTCATGTTCTCGACCAGACCCAGCACCGGGACGCGGGTGCGCTCGAACATCTTCACGCCGCGCCGCGCGTCGGCCAGCGCCACGTCCTGCGGCGTGGAGACGATCACCGCGCCCGCCAGCGCCACGCGCTGCGCCAGGGTCAGTTGCGCGTCGCCGGTGCCCGGCGGCATGTCCACGATCATGATGTCGAGCGGACCCCATTCCACCTGGCCCATCATCTGCTCCAGCGCGCCCATCACCATCGGGCCGCGCCAGATCATCGCGGTTTCCTCATCGACCAGGAAGCCGATCGACATCGCCTGCAGCCCCCAGGCCGGCAGCGGCAGCATGCGATCGCCGCGCACCTCCGGCTTGCGCGTCAGGCCCAGCATGCGCGGCAGGCTCGGGCCGTAGATGTCGGCATCCAGCAGGCCGACCTTCAGCCCCATCTGCGCCAGCGCCACCGCGAGGTTGACCGCGACCGTCGATTTGCCGACGCCGCCCTTGCCCGACGCGACCGCCACCACCGCGCCCACCTCGGCCAGCAGCGGCGGGCGTGCCGGCGCGCCGTGGCCGTGGCCGTGCGCCGGCGGCGGCGGCGCGGCGGCGGGCTTGTGCGCGGTCAGCACCGCGGTCGCGTTCTTCACCCCCGGCTGGCGCGCCAGCCGCCGCTCCACCTCGCGCCGCACCGGCTCCATCGCCGCCGCGTGCTGGCGGTCGGTGAGCAGCGACACGTGCACGAGGCCGCCCCGTAGCTCGATCCCTTCCACCAGCCCGGCGGCGACGATGTCCCGCCCGCTCGCCGGGTCGGCGATGTCGCGCAGCGCCTCGCGCAGGGTCTCGGCAGTCGGGGGCGTGCTCATGCGCTTGAAAACCTTCCGTGGCTGGTCAATATGCAGCGGCGCCGCGGGGCCGATATGGCGCCCGTATGGCGTCCTGCCAATGGCCCGCGCGGCCCCGGCAGCGGCGGCGCGCCGCGGGCGCGTGATCGGCGCAGGCGGAAGGAGCGGCTCAGCGCGATGTCCTGGAACAATGGCGGCCCCGGCGGCGGCAGCCCGTGGGGACCACCCCCCGGCGCGCCCAAGGACGGCCCGCGCCAAGGCGGCGGCGGGCAGGGCGGCGGCGGCGGGCCGAAAGGACCGTGGGGCGGTGGCAGTGGCCCCGGCGGGCCGTTGCCCGACCTCGACGAGCTGATCGGCCGCGTGCAGGCGTTCCTGCGCGGCCTGCTGCCGCCGGGCTTCGGCGGGCGGCGCGCCGGCGGCGGCGCCCGCCGCGGCGGACGCGGGCTGGTGCTGATCGCGGCCGGCATCGTCGCGCTCTGGCTGGTCAGCGGCTTCTATCGCGTGCAGCCGGACGAGCAGGGCGTGGTGCTGCGTTTCGGCGCCTTCAACCGCACCGCGCTGCCCGGCCTCAACTACCACATCCCCTGGCCGGTGGAGTCGGTGCTGCGCCCGCGCGTCACCCGCATCAACCGCATCGAAATCGGCTACCGCTCCGCCGGCGGCGACACCCGCATCGAGGAAGGCCGCGACAGCGCCGGCCGCGACGTGCTGGCGGAAAGCCTGATGCTGACCGGCGACGAGAACATCATCGACATCGACTTCGCGGTATTCTGGCGCATCCGCGACGCCGGCGCCTATCTGTTCAACACCCGCAATCCCGCCTACACGGTGAAATCCGCCGCCGAGAGCGTGATGCGCGAGGAGATCGGCCGCACGCCGATCCAGTTCGCGCTCACCGAAGGCCGCGCCAAGATCGAGACCGATGTGATGAAGGGGGTGCAGTACATCCTCGACCAGTACGGCACCGGCGTGGAGATCACGCAGGTGCAGTTGCAGAAGGTCGATCCGCCGGCCGCGGTGATCGACAGCTTCCGCGACGTGCAGCGCGCCAACACCGACGCCGATCGCCTGCGCAACGAAGCGCAGTCCTACCACAACGACATCGTGCCGCGCGCCCGCGGCGACGCCGCGCGCATCATCGCCGAGGCCGATGCGCAGCGCCAGGCGGCGATCGCGGAGGCGACCGGCCAGGCGCAGCGCTTCCTCTCGGTGCTGAAGGCCTACGACGCCGCCAAGGACGTGACGCTGCGCCGGCTCTATATCGAGACCATGCAGGACATCCTCAGCCACACGCCGAGCGTGGTGGTGGACCAGAAGCTGCAGGGCATCGTGCCCTATCTGCCGCTCGGCGAAATCGGCCGCACGCCCGCGGCGCCGTCCGTGGAGGCGCCGCGATGAGCCGCTCCGTCCTGATCGCGCTGGCCGCGGCCGTCGTCGTGCTGCTGCTCGCCGATGCCAGCATGTTCACCGTGTCGCAGACCGAGCAGGCGCTGGTGACGCAGCTCGGC
>JAJZVE010000706.1 GCA_021845835.1 Pseudomonadota bacterium
GCTGCGCCATCGGCACGCGGCCGATCGATCTCCACCTCAAGGGGCTGGAGCAGATGGGCGCCGTGATCCGGCTGGACGGCGGCTATGTCCATGCCAGCGCGCCGCAGGGCCTGCACGGGGCCGCCATCATGATGCCCATGCCGAGCGTCGGCGCCACCGAGAACCTGCTGATGGCGGCGAGCCTCGCCGACGGCCAGACCGTGATCGCCAACGCCGCGCGCGAGCCGGAAATCTCCGACCTCGCCGCCTGCCTCGTTTCGATGGGCGCGCGCATCGCGGGCATCGGCAGCGACCGGCTGACCGTCGAGGGCGTCGGCCGGCTGCACGGCGCGACCCACGCCATCATCCCCGACCGGATCGAGACCGGCACCTATGCCTGCGCCGCCGCCATCACCGGCGGCAGCATCATGCTGCGCAAGGCACGGCTGGAACACCTCGGCGCCGTGGTGCGCGTGCTGGCGGAGGCGGGGGTGGAGGTGACGGAGGCGGGGGACGGATTGTCCGTCCGGCGTTTGAATGGCCTGCACGGCACCGACGCGATGACGGAGCCCTATCCCGGCTTCCCGACCGACATGCAGGCGCAGTTCATGGCGCTGATGTCGGTCGCCGAAGGGGCGGCGATGATTACCGAAACCATCTTCGAGAATCGCTTCATGCACGTGCCGGAGCTGAACCGGCTGGGCGCGCGGGTGAACGTCCACGGTGCCTCGGCGATCGTGCGCGGCGTGCCGCAGCTTTCCGGCGCGCCGGTGATGGCGACCGACCTGCGCGCCTCGGTCTCGCTGGTGATCGCGGGCCTCGCCGCGCGCGGCGAGACGATCGTGAACCGCGTCTATCACCTCGATCGCGGCTACGAGGCGGTGGAGCAGAAGCTCGCCGCCTGCGGCGGCGATATCGAGCGGCTGGCCGGCTGAGCGGCCGGCGCGCACTGCGTCATTCCCGGTAGCGCAGCGCGTCCACCAGCAGGGCAAATGCCGGCCTGGGCTGGCGGCGGCTCGGGTAGTAGAGATGATAGCCGGGGAACGGCGGACACCAGTCGGCGAGCACCCGGATGAGCCGCCCGTCGGCGAGGGGGGCCGCCACCGGGTCTTCCGGCAGGTACGCCAGGCCGAACCCGGCCAGGGCCGCGTTCAGCCGCAGGGCGATGGTGTTGAACACCAGCGGCCCTTCGACCCGCACCTTCAGCTCGCGCCGGCCCTTCCCGAACTCCCACGCGTAAAGCCCGCCGGCGGTCGGCAGCCGCAGGTTGATGCAGGCGTGCGCGGTCAGATCCTGCGGCGTCTTCGGCCGCTTCCGTCCGGCGAAGTAGGACGGTGCGCCGACGACCGCCATGCGCATGTCCGGCCCGATGCGCACGGCGACCATGTCCTTTGCCACCTGCTCGCCAAGGCGGACGCCGGCGTCGCAACGCTCGGCGACGATGTCGGACAGCCCGTAATCGACGATGATCTCCACCCTGATATCCGGGTAGTGCGGCAGGAACCGCGCCAGGGCGGGCCAGAGGACCGAATCGGCCGCGTGCTCGCCCGCCGTGATGCGGATGGTGCCGGCGGGCCTGTCGCGCAGTTCGCCGAGCGCGGCCAGCGCCGCGTCGATCTCGTCGAACCGCGGACCGACGGTGCGGAGCAGGCGCTCGCCGGCCTCCGTCGGCGCGACGCTGCGCGTGGTGCGCGCGAGCAGCCGCAGCCCCAGCCGCGCCTCAAGCCCACGGATCGTGTGGCTCAGCGCGGACTGCGAAACCCCGAGCTGCGCCGCGGCCCTGGTGAAGCTCTCCTCCCGCGCCACGGCGAGGAACGCGAGGAGATCGCTGAGGTTGTCCCGCGGCATTCATGAACCCGGCGCATAAGTTCATGCGCGTCCTACCACCTAATCGCCGCTGATCGCACGGTCCATGTCATGGCCCGGCACACCGTTTTCGGCCGAAGGAGAAAGACGATGGAAATCAGGCGAGCCGGTTCGCGGCCCTCCGGCAAGGGGCCGGCGGACTATTTCACGGGCGCCGTGCGCATCGATCCGTTGTTCGAGGCGCCCGATCCGGGCCGCGCGGTCGGCGCCCACGTGACGTTCGAGCCCGGCGCCCGCACCGCGTGGCACACCCATCCGCTCGGCCAGACCCTCATCGTCACGGCCGGCTGCGGCTGGGTGCAGCGCGAGGGGGGGCCGGTCGAGGACATCCGCCCGGGCGACGTGATCTGGTTTTCGCCCGGCGAGAAGCACTGGCACGGCGCAACGGCAACCACGGGCATGAGCCACATCGCCATCCAGGAAAAGCGCGACGGCAAGACCGTCGATTGGATGGAGCAGGTCAGCGACGCGCAGTACCGGCGCTGACCGTTCGCCGATTGTACCGCACAGGAGGAGCAGCAATGCAGAAGCGCCAACTCGGCAGCAGCGGCCTGGAAGTTTCCGCCATCGGGCTTGGCTGCATGGGACTGAGTTTCGGCTTCGGCCCGGCCACGGACACACAGGATGCGATCCGGCTGATCCGCACGGCCGTTGAGCGCGGCGTCACTTTCTTCGACACTGCCGAGGCCTACGGTCCGTACCGGAACGAGGAGGTCGTGGGCGAAGCCCTTGCCCCCGTCCGGGACCGGGTGGTGATCGCGACCAAGTTCGGCTTCGCCTTCGCCCCGGACGGCGCGCAGCGCGGCCTGGACAGCCGGCCGGAGCATATCCGGCAGGTTGCCGAGGCGTCGCTCAGGCGGCTTGGAACCGACCGCATCGACCTGTTCTACCAGCACCGGGTCGATCCGAACGTACCGATCGAGGACGTGGCCGCAACCGTGAAGGACCTGATCCGGGAGGGCAAGGTCCGGCATTTCGGCCTGTCCGAAGCCGGCGTGCAGACGATCCGGCGCGCCCACGCCGTGCAGCCGGTCGCGGCACTGCAAAGCGAATACTCGCTGTGGTGGCGGGAACCCGAGCAGGCGGTGCTGCCGGTGCTTGAGGAACTGGGGATCGGCTTCGTCCCGTTCAGCCCGCTGGGAAAGGGCTTTCTGACCGGCGCGATCGGTGAGGCCACGACGTTCGACAGCAAGGATTTCCGCAACATCGTCCCCCGCTTCACCCCGGAGGCGCGGCGCGCGAACCAGGCGCTGGTCGATCGGCTCGGCGCGATCGCGGCCCGCAAGCATGCCACCGCCGCCCAGATCGCGCTCGCCTGGCTGCTGGCGCAGAAGCCGTGGATCGTGCCGATCCCCGGCACCACGAAACTGCATCGCCTGGACGAGAACCTCGGCGCGGCCGGCATCGAACTGACGCCGGACGATCTGCGGGAGATTGCCGGCGCGCTCTCCGGGATCATCGTGCAAGGGGATCGGTATCCGCCGCATCTTCAGGCATTGGTCAATCGCTGAGCGGCCAATCGCGGGGCCGCATCCTGCGCGCCGGCGCCGCGCCGTGACCGCGGCCGGCGGGAGGACGCCGTTTAGCGGAAGAAGACC
>JAJZVE010000707.1 GCA_021845835.1 Pseudomonadota bacterium
CTCGCCGCCTTTGTCTGCCTGTCCCTTTCCGCGGTCTTCTTCTACGCCGGCCCAGTGGAACGGATCAGTCTCGGCACACCGTGGCTTCGCCTGCCTGGCATCGACCGGGAAAGCCTTGACCTCGCCATCAAAGCCATTCGCAGGTGCCGCTACAATGATAAGAGGGCCTGGCTTGCCTCGATGCAATCAGATCCAACTCCGAATTCCTCGGTAATCGATGAGCTGGATGCGGGGACGCCGGTACAGGCCGAACTCGATCTCGGCATCGGAGACTGACGTCATGCACGACAACGATGACGCTTGGTTGGATGATGACCAGCCTGCTCTCCTGGCTGATCCAGATGATGGCGGTGATTGTCAGAAGTCGATCGATTGCGCGGAAATCGCTGCCTGGAATATGCTGCGGCGGACGTTAAGCAAAGTCGTGAAACAGCAGCAGGCGGGGTTGTATGTTGTCGTGGCACCCGGTGATCACTGGGTCCCGACCATGAGTGCAATCATTGCGAAAGTATTCTTGGGCCATCCCTGCCGTGGGCACCGCCGCCCGGGCATGGCGGAGTCTGCTCCATCGTTCCTCGTTCATGAAATATGTGCAGGGAGCGCTGCAGGAAAGGCTGATGAAATCCGCGCCAGCGTCGAGTTCGGCCTGCGTGAGGGGCGGATTGTGATCCTTCTTGCAGGTAGCCGCCTGGCACTGCCGCCAGAGCTTGGCGTTGCGGCGGACCATACCCTCTTTGTCATGGCGCCTGATCGCATTTGCCTGACCGAGGTACTCGAGGCGGTGGATCCGGCTGGACGGCGAAGCGGTCTGCGCGGCCTCAATCTCAGGGCGATTACCCCAGCCAGTCTTCGGCTCGCATACCGGCCGGAAACGACCGCCAGAGATTATCTTCGGCGCCTGAAACCGTTGACGTTGAGGTCAAAGACTAAGGCAACCCGGTTCGATTCTCTCCATGGCATTGACAAGGCGAAGGGATGGACGACGGCATTGAAGCTTGACCTGAAATTGTGGCGCCAGGGTAAGATCGGCTGGGATGACCTTCCCAGAGGGCTGCTGCTGGCCGGGCCTCCTGGTACAGGCAAGACCTCCTTTGCGGGGGCGATCGCAGACCACATCGGTATTGCCTTTGTTCCAACCAGCTATGCAACGTGGCAGAGGAGTGGGGCCGGTCATCTCGGTGAAGTCCTGAAGGCGATGAACGTAGTCTTCACCGAAGCGCGGGTTCTCGCTCCAAGCGTCCTCTTCATCGACGAGCTTGATACAGTGGGCACCCGGGGTGGCCGGGGGGTGCGCGATGACTGGTGGCGCGCGATCATCAATGCTTTGCTCGAGCAGATGGACGGTGTTGCCAGCAACGAGGGGGTCATTATGGTTGCCGCCAGCAACAATCCGGAGCTGATCGATCCGGCGATCCTGCGCTCGGGGCGATTGGAGGATCGGATCGATCTCCAACCTCCAGATGCCAATGCGCTGACGCGCATATATGCCGGGCACCTCAAGGGGCGACTGGACGCAGATGTCGACCTCCCGCGTATCGCGCGGATGAGTGCCGGAGCGACGGGAGCGGATGTTGCGCGGATATGTAAAACAGCCAACCGCCGTGCGCGCCACGAAGCAAGATTCGTGACCACCGACGATCTAATGGTGGCCATTGGTGTCGACGGCGGGATCGCTGATCCACAACAGCAGCGGCGCGTTGCCGTTCACGAAGCCGGCCACGCAATTGTGGCAATGGCGTATTCCGTCCTGTGCGTGGGAGATTTGTCCATTGTCAGCCGGGGAAACACGGCTGGGCACGCTGAGGTGTCTGTGTCGAGATCCGGTATCCTGACCCCGGCAGTCCTTGACGCAATGCTTGCCGCTCTACTGGGCGGTCGGGCCGCTGAAGAGGTGGCCTTCGGAAATATCAGTGCAGGTTCAGGCGGTGGGGACAGTTCAGATCTTGCCCGCGCCACGCAGTTGGCCGCGACAGCGGAACTGTCTTTGGGCATGCGCTCCGATGGGCTGGTCTGGTATCCGCAGGTCTCGGGGAACAGGCTGAGTCAGCTGTTTGGCCAACGGCCTGACATCGAGCGTGCGGTGCGACTGCGCCTTGACGCGGCCTACACCAACGCACGGGAATTGATCGCTGCAAGAAAGCCCCTCCTTGAACTGTTGGCGGAACGGTTGCTGACTCGCAAGGTATTGTCGGCCCGAGAAGTTATGGATCTTGCTAATATGGCAGACGCCCCAGCCATCGGCCCTCTTGCTTGCGCCTCGTAGACCGGAAAATATGAGTCATGGTTGGTGCGGTTGCTGGGCAACGCGATCTGACTTGGCGCGTCGGATCACGATGCCGATCGGCACCGTACGCCATTAATTTGCTTCTTCTCCATCTCGCCACGGGCGCAGTAGATCGCCTCGTAGAGATATTGGCCGGCGACCTCTGCGGGCTTGAGCGATGTGACGATGAAGCGGGGATTGGCCTCGCCCTGGGTCCATTCCGCCTTGCCGATCACACGCCGGGGACGATCCCAGCTCTCCAGCGTCTGCCAGGTGAAGTCGCGGAACCGGCGGGCCGGCTTGCCGGTCGCTATGCTCTCGGCCCCGGCAGCGGCGAGTTCAGCGCCGATTTCCGCGACCAGGCGCGCGTTACGTGCGAGGCCGAAGACGTAGTCGACGCGGTTGGCCTCGCACCAGGTCATCTGGATGTTGCGACAGAAGCCGGAATCCCCGCGGAGCAAAATCCGCACGCGCGGCCAGCGCCGACGGATCTGGCGGACGATCCGCGCGATCTCCTCGACGGCGCCGGCGGCAGCGTCGATGTTCGATCGCCGCAGCTTGGCTGCCAGCAGATGCCGGCCGCAGAAGACGTAGAGCGGCAGATAGCAGAAGCCGTCGTAATAGCCGTGGAAGAACCGTCCCTCCTGATGGCCATGCAACGGATCGTCGGTGGCGTCGAGATCGAGCGTGATCTGTGCCGGCGGCTTGAGATGGGCGTCGAGGAACAGATCGACGAACAGTCCCTCGATAGCCGCCGGATCATGGCTGATCCGGTGATACCGCGTGGCATCAGCGCGGCTCAGCTCCAGCCGGTTCAGCGTCGACTTGCCGGCTAGCGGTGCGCAGCCCGAACGCCGTGCCGCGAGCTTGCCGGCGAGGACGGCGAGCACCGGGTCATGGCGCAGCTGGTCATGATCGATCAGGTCCTCGTAACCGAGCGCGATGCCAACCACGCGCTGCAGCAGGAGTGTGCGCACGTCGTGCTCAATGTGATCGGGGGAGCGCCGGTCGGTAAAACAGGCGGCGAAGCGCTCGGTCAGCCGGATCGCCCGATCGGTCGCACCGAGCAGCAGCGCGCCGGCATCCGAGGTGATCGCGCCGCCGTCGAAACCGGCGACCACGACGCGACCGGAAACCTCTCCAAATTCAAACCTTTCCGCACTACACTCTGCCGGCATC
>JAJZVE010000708.1 GCA_021845835.1 Pseudomonadota bacterium
TGAAAACATGCTTGGACGTATCGATCGAAATGCGTTTGTATTCCATTGGGCGGCCCTCTCCTTGGGTTGGTAATGCGACCCTTTATTGGCACATCCGATGCCGGCGGGCCGTCCACCCCAACAATCGGGATCGGCAGCGGCCCAGCGCCGGACGAGATCGCCGAGATATGGCAGTGTCGCACCCAGTCCAGCCTGGCTCAACACGGCGAACAGACGAGCCCGCGGCCAGAGCACCAGGGCGGCACGGCGGTAGCTGCGCTCGAAGGAAGCACCTTCGTTGCCGGTCGCCTCGTGGAACTGCTCCTCGTCCGGCGCTAGATCGTCGCAGGCGCCGGGTGGCGCAATCTCGTCCTCCTCAACGGGAATTTCGCCCAGATCGGACCTCGTGCCGTCAGGCCGTCGCCAGTCGGACAGCGCCACGCTGCGCTCGAAAACCTCGCCGGCCTCGAAGGCATCCGCCGTGTCCCACCGGCCGCGTCGCGATCCATAGGTATCAGCATACTCCGCCGCACCGCTTTCCTCGATGGTCAGCAACGCCAGGTGCAGATCGCACCCGGCGTCCCGCGCCGCGCCCGTCAGCACACCGCCAACCGCCGCATCAGCACCTTTCAGCGACGCGAAACCGAGTTCGGCCGGCGTGTAGGCATGTTCCAGCGGATAGACCAGCTTGGCCGGCAGGGCAGCGTCGGGGCCGGCGGTGTCCGTCCAGCGCCGCAGCAGGGCCGCGATGCGGGCCTGTTCCGCCGTGTAGTCCGGGGGGTGCAGCGCGCGACCGCGGCCAGAGCGACTCCGGCGCAGGAGGTTGTAGATCAGGGCCAGGCGGCAGCCTTCGCTGACCGGCAGAATCTCGTGTACGCAGTCGGCATAGAAGGCAGCGAATGCCACATCTCCTGGGTCGCCGGTGTGCAGAGCAAGGCACGCTTCCCGCCCCTTGTGTCGGATGATCAGGTCGCCGCCGCTGAAATGCGACGGCAATACCACCGTGAGGGTGGCGAACATGCCGGCCACCTTCTCGGTATCGCGGTGGCTGACGAAGAAGCCGCCTTGGTCGTAGATCAGCAGCTTGTAGAATTCGGCGTCGATCGGCTCGTCCACGCCGAGGCCGTCGCTGACCCGGGCCAGTATATCTTCCAGCGTCCTGGCCCAATGTCGGCCGCCGAGCCGCACGCGATCCGGGCCGATCTGGCCACAGCGCCGCACCGTCGGGTCGATGATGGTCTGTTCGCCGCGGCCAAAGGGCGCCGGTTCCGCGGCGTCGATCAGTTGCCGGGCCTGGATGGGCAGCAGCGGCAGGGCAACCGGGCCGACACTCGCGACATCCAGCGACGGGGGCGAAAACGCGATCTCGCCGGCCACGTAGAAATCGCCGGGGCGCCGCACCGTGCCGAGCAGGGCGGCAAGATCGGTTGCGATTACCGTCATGGCGCGCACCAGTGGCACGCGGCCTGACAAGCGCGGGCTGCGGCGCCAGCCCTGTCACGCGCCATCACAGGTCGGCTGTTCATGCTCTCAATTCCGGCAATGACGGGCACCTCCGCGATATCTCGCCGACACTCTCCCACGCTTGGCAGGTGACGGCCAGCCGAAACTCCCGGCGACCGGGTCGGGGAAATTCCGTTCGCCTGTCCGGCATGAAGTGAACCGCCCTGGCGTTTCGCCGGGTGAAGTCACTCTCCATGCTTTCTTTCAGGCGGAAGTTACCACCCTGCCCGCTCGTGATAGCCGCGGCGGCGCTTGCGGCGGGTCAAAGCGGCGAGGGCGTTGAGGGCGGCGCCAAAATCCAGATGCGGGTCGAGGCGGGTGCGGCCCTTGGTGCCGATCCGCCCCCAGTGCCGGGCGAGCAGGGTGTAGCCAAAGAGATCGGGGAGGATTTCGAGGCGGTAGAAGCGCCATTCATTGCGCTCGGGGCGGATGCGCACCAGGCTCGCCCGTTCGGGGAAAAGCGAAAGCTGAACTGGCTCGGGCATCGGCGCGCTCCCGTGGTATCGGCAAACAATCAAGCGAATCTATCAGCTCGGCGACCCTGCCGCCAGAAGGTCCGACCGGCGTTTGCCAAACCGCGGTGCATTATTGAGCAGCCCCACCCTCGGGTAAAACGGGGCGGGACGGCGCCGGCGGGTTTGGCTCCGGCCGGGCCTGAAGCGCCAGGCGGGCATGGCGGATCGCGGTATCGAGTTCAGCCATCGCTTCCTCGAGCGCGGTGTAATCGAATTCGTGGCGCTCGATTGGCGTGAGGGGCGATAATGGAGGCGGCGCAACCTCGGCCTCCTCCTCCTCGATGGGTTGGCGGGGACGGCCGCGGCTACGGGTCGGATCCGACCGATAGGGTGGGCGCACCACCTCGCGCAGCGGCGCCAGGCCCTTGAGCCCGAACAGGCGCCGCTTGGTGCGGTGCGTGTCCTCGACCGCGATTTCGGCCGCAATCAGTTCGGTGAGGATGCGTATGGCGTTCCTCACTGCGATGCCGAGGGCGCGGGCGAGCGTGGTCGCGGAGAGCACCGGCGCCGCCGCCGCCAGCAGATCAACGGCGGGAGCGATGTAAGAGTCCTTGCGGCGACCGGCGATGCTGCGCCGGGCATCGAACCAGGCACGCTCCATGGTGTAGAGCAAGTCGAGACCATCCGCCACTTCACGCGCGATCGCCTTCAGGAAAGCCGGCAACCAAACGTCGCGGTCCCAGCTTTGTTCGGCCCTGAGCGCTGCGGCGCCGGTGAGTGGGACGGGCAGGCGTAGTAGGCCGCGCTGGCGCCAGAAGCGGATCATCGCCGCGCGCATAGCCGGACGGGTTTCGCCCGTCTCGATCCAGTCCCGCAAACCCCGCGCCGCGGCGATCAGCGGCGGCAGGGCGGTCGGCTGCATTGCCAGCATCGCCTCAGCGCGTTGGACCTCGCCCTCTTGATCGAAATCAGGCGCGACGAGCCACTGGTACAGGGTGAGGGCGAACTTTGCTTTGTCGAGGATGTCGCCGCGGTCGATGATGCGCAAGTAAGGATCCATGCGCAGGCGCAGGTCTTCTATCGTCGCGGCAAGATGCCAGGGGTTGATGAGTTGGCCGTCGACCGCGGCCTGCCGGCGGACCACCTCGAGGCGGGCACGGTGGAGAAAAGCCTGGGCCAGGGAATGACTGGCGAGGGCCTGGTCGAGCCGGGCGATGGCGGCGGCGGCGTCCGCGAGCGCCGACGCCAGCACCATCGGATCGGGCGTTTATGCCCACCAAAAACACGCCATAATTCATGTGCAAGCTGCCTCCAGCAGGGGATGAAAATCATGAAAGCCAAGCACCTTGGACTCATTGTCGGCCTCTTCACCCTAGCCATCGCTGGTTCTACATGCATCGCGATAGCAGGACCGCCACCATGGGCCGGCGGTCCTCATGGTCCTCCACCTCCAGGCTGGGGCCACCCACCCGGACCACCACCCTGGGCGCACGGCCCGCACA
>JAJZVE010000709.1 GCA_021845835.1 Pseudomonadota bacterium
GGCGTTCAGCTTGCAGGTTTATGCCGCCCGCCGAACTATGCCGAACGGTTCTGGAAGCAACCCGTCACTTGTCGCGCGCTTTCGGCCCGAAGAGCGGACGTCGTCCCAGTTCCATTCGGCATAGTTTGGGCTCTTATAGCGCCTCGAGGAAGGCGAGCAGGCGGTCGCTCGGCCGGAAACGGATCCGCTTGCCACGCTCGTACGGCTTGAGCTTCGCCAGAGCTGCTTCCTTGAGTGCGAGATGGGCATGCAAGTAGGTCTGCGTCGTTTCAATCGACTCATGACCGAGCCACAGCGCGATCACGGAGCAATCGACGCCCGCTTGCAACAGCTCCATCGCAGCGCTGTGCCTCAGCACGTGCGGCGACACCCGTTTGGACGCCAATGATGGACACCTCTCGCTGGCGACACGCGCATGCTTGGCCAGGAGCGACTGGACACTGTCGGCGCTCAGCCGGCCGCCGTGCACGTTGGGAAACAACGCGCTCGCGGCGCGGCGCGCCGGTTCCTTGAGCCATGCCTGGAGGGCGCCTCGCGCGTGCGAGGTGAGCGGCGTGCATCGCTCCTTTCGCCCTTTGCCGACGCATCGCACATGCGCGCCGGCGCCGAGATGGATGGCATCCCTGTCGAGGCTGATCAGCTCGGAGAGGCGCAAGCCTGTCTGGGCCGCGAGCAGCAGCAGGGTATAATCGCGGCGTCCGAGCCATGTCGTGCGGTTAGGAGCGGCAAGGATCGCCTCGATCTCGGGCCGCGTCAGGAAATGCACCTGACGCTTGTCGTGGCGTTTGCTCGGTATCCCAAGGACTCGCTGGATAAGGGCGCTGTGGGCCGGCTCCTCGAAGGAGACGAACCGGAAGAACGAGCGAATGGCCGTCAGACGCAGGTTGCGGGTCCTGACGCTGGTGCCCCGCTTCATCTCGAGATCAGCGAGGAACGCGCTGATAAAAGGCACATCGAGATCGTCGAGGGCCAGCGCCGAGGGAGGCTTGTGGAGCCGCGCCTGTGCAAACGTGAACAACAGCCGGAACGTGTCCCTGTAGGATGCGATCGTGTTGGCGCTGACATTGCGCTGACGCATGAGCCGCTCGGTGAAGTAACGCTCGATGAGCGTGGCGACGTTGCCGCTCGGCTTCATGGCATGGCCTCCCACCGCCGATCGAGGCGCCGTGCCGCCTCTTCCATCAACTCCGGACAGGCCGAGAGGTACCAATAGGTATCGCGCACGCAGGCGTGACCGAGGTAGGTGGAGAGCGCCGGGAGTTGCTGTTCGACATCGATCCCCTTGCGATACCAGCCGAGAAGTGTCCGGATGGCGAAGCGATGCCGGAGGTCATGTACGCGAGGCCCGGTGTGATCGCCCGGCCGTCGCAGGCCGATCTCGCGGGACAAGCGCCAGAAAACACGATGAACGTACTGGTGCAGCAATCGACCGCCGCGCTCGGCCACGAAGAAGTGCGGGCCGCAGCGCGATCCAAGGTGAGCGTCACGCCGATGGGCGTAGCTGAGCAGAGCGTCGCGGGTCGTCCGATGCAAGGGTACGAGGCGCGACTTGCCGAACTTGCTCTGTCGAACCGTCAGCATGCCCTCGTCGAGGTCGACATCGCTGCGCTGAAGCCCGATCACCTCGGACAGACGCATGCCCGTCGCCGCGATCAAGCGGAACAGATAATGGTAGGTCCATCGCCGCAGTCCGTTTGTAGGCGGCAAGGTCAGCGCCGCCGTCAGCAATGCACCGATCTCCGCATCGCTGTAAACGTAGGGCTTGGCGCGCTTCAGGGCTGGCAAGATTCCGGCGGGCGGCACCTCCGTCGCCGGATCGATGTTCGCCACATGGCGCGCGAACCCGCGCACGTCGGTCAACCGCAACGCCCAGGAGGCGTGTCGATCGGGTGGCAATGTCGCCCAGGCCACAGCCAGCTTCGTGGTGATGGTCGTGGCTTTGCGCGTCTCCATGAAGGAGACGAAGTCGGAGAGCCGCCGCGCCTGATGGAGGTACTTATATCCAAGCCCCTGGCGCATGCTCAGATACCGCTCGAGCCTGGACCGCAGACTGGTCATTGCACGCCTCCCGGCCACGGCAGGCTCAACGTCCGGAGTGCCTCGATATCGACCTTCGCATAGATGCGCGTGGTATCGAGGCTCTCGTGTCGCAGTAGCTGGCCAATCTCCGACAAGGTCGCGCCGGACCTGAGAAGCTCGGTGGCAAGGCTGTGTCGGAAGATGTGGGCCCCTTGGTGTGCGTGGCCACGGATGCCGGCGCGCTCCAGAGCGGTCTTGGCGACCATCGTAATCGCGCATCCGGATGCAAAGCCGACGTGAGGCGCCAGCGTGCGCAGAAACAGCCGGCGACACGAGGATATCGGGCGGCCATCACGCAGGTACGCGACAACAGCTGCGCCGACGTCTACAGGCATCGGCATCCGCGCTCGCTGCCGACCCTTGGCGGGAATGAACATCTCGCCGGATCGCCAGTCGATATCATCCAGGGTGAGGGTGGCGACCTCGTTGGCCCGCAATCCCAGCTTGGCCAGCATCATGAGGATGGCGTAGTCCCGCCGCCCCAACGCCATCGTTCGATCGCAGCGGTCGAGGATCTGCTGGACCTGCGCGGCGGACAGATAGGTCGGGAGGCTTGCGAGCTTCCATCGCCTGATGGAGGGCACGCAGCCGGCCAGAGCGAGCGGGCTCAGCCCTCTATGATGGAGGTAGCGGAGAAATGCGCGCAGCGACCAGCACATTGCCTTCCCGGAGTCTGCACTCCAATCCCGGGCGTGGCGTTCGATATAGCGGGTGACGTCTTCCTGGCTGATCTTGCCGAGGTCGCTGGCACCGGCAGGGCACACCTCACGCAGGAACCGGCGGATGACCGGCAGGTGACGGATGATGGTCCTCGACGCCAGACCTCGTTCCCTTTGCAGATAATCGCCGAACTCCTCGAATATCTGGTCCTGCGGACTGATCGGCGGCACTGCCGCCGGCGCGATCACGTCCGCGCCACGCAGCACGGACAGCAACCGCTTCAGCGCCGCCCGATCGCCCGGCTGAATGGATTGCTTCCGTGCTCGGTGCTTGAGGTACCGCTCGACCATGCGTTCATCGAGATTGGTCAGCTTCGAGCGGCTTCTCGTGATCCAACTCAGGAGATCACCGACCAGATTCAGGCATCGCCAAGTGCCGTGGCGAGCGAGCCCGTCTTTGACGAGACGCGCCGCGTAGAGTTCAACGAACTGTCCGTGGGGTCCGCTCTTCAGGCGCCGGAACAACCGGCTCCTATCAAAGTACTCTTCCGCAACCATGATCCTGTTCTCCGCTATTGCAAGCGGAAGCACAGGACCAACTATGCCGAGCCAATCATATGCCCGTTACGAAGAATCCTCGGGAAAACGACCCGGTTCGGCATAGTTCGGCGGGCGGCATAAACCTGCAAGCTGAACGCCGT
>JAJZVE010000710.1 GCA_021845835.1 Pseudomonadota bacterium
ACCGCCTCCGCCGACAAGCTGACGCAGCACGCGCCGGTGACGCTGAGCTGGGACAACGGCGCCGGGCTGACCTTCCAGCTCATCGTCTCGGTCGATGACGACTACATGTTCACCGTGCAGCAGCGCGTGCTCAATCACGGCGACGCGCCGGTTGCGGTGCATCCCTGGTCGCGCGTGCGCCGCGACTACACGCCCGAGACCGGCGGCTATTCGGTGCTGCACGAAGGTCTGGTCGGCTGGGTCGACGGCAGGCTGCACGAGGACACCTACGCCGCGACCAAGAAGGCCGGCGAGAAGGACAACGGTGTCGCCTTCCACGGCGCCGGCAAGGGCGGCTGGGCCGGCTTCACCAACAAATACTGGCTGGAGGCGGTGGTCCCGCCGCAGGCGGTCGAGACCGCCACCACCTATCGCTACATCGCCGAGGGCAAGGGCGGCTATCAGGCCGATACCATCGGCACGCAGGCGCTGGTGGTGCCGCCGCATGGCGACGCGACGCAGATTTCCCGCGCCTTCGTCGGCGCCAAGGAAGTGTCGCTGCTCAACCGCTACCAGGACCACGACGGCATCAGCCACCTGTCCTATGCGATCGACTGGGGCTGGTTCTGGTTCCTGACCAAGCCGATCTACTACGCGCTCGACTGGCTGTATCAGGTGCTGGGCAATTTCGGCGTGGCGATCATGGTGTTCACCATCATCGTCAAGGGCCTGTTCTTCCCGCTCGCCAACCGCTCCTACAAGTCGATGAGCAAGATGAAGCTCCTCGGCCCGAAGATGACGGCGCTGCGCGAGCAGTACAAGGACGATCAGGCCAAGCTGCAGCAGCAGATGATGGCGCTGTACAAGGCCGAGGGCGTCAACCCGGCCAGCGGCTGCCTGCCGATGGTGGTGCAGATTCCGGTGTTCTTTTCGCTCTACAAGGTCATCTTCATCAACGTCGACATGCGGCATGCGCCGTTCTTCGGCTGGATTCACGACCTTTCGGCGATCGACCCGACCAATGTCTTCAACCTGTTCGGCCTGATCCCGTTCGACCCGACGACGATCTCGCCGTTCCTGCATCTCGGCATCTGGCCGCTGATCATGGGCGTGACCATGTGGGGCCAGCAGAAGCTGAACCCGCCGCCGCCCGACCCGACCCAGGCCAAGCTGTTCCAGTTCATGCCGGTGATCTTCACCTTCATGCTGGCGCGCTTCCCGGCCGGGCTGGTGATCTACTGGACCTGGAACAACCTGCTCACCATCGGACAGCAATGGCTGATCATGCGCCAGACGCGCCTGTCGCGCCCGGGCCTGGCGCGCACCTGACGCCGGAGGAACACGCGGCCTGGCTGGATGCCGGCCGCCGCCTGTTCGCCGCCGAGTGCCGCTTCGTCTGGGCCGCCCAGCGCCTCGACCAGCTCCCGCCCACGGCGGGGGCGGAGGTGGCGCTCGCCGGCCGCTCCAACGTGGGAAAATCCTCGCTGGTCAACGCGCTGACCGGGCGGCGCAGCCTCGCCCGCGCCTCCGGCCAGCCGGGGCGGACGCGGCAGCTCAACTTCTTCGACCTCGGCGGGCGGCTCACGCTGGTCGACATGCCGGGCTACGGCTACGCCCAGGCCGGCAAGGCCGTGAAGGCCGACTGGCAGGGGCTGATGTTCGACTTCCTGCGCGGCCGGCCCACGCTGCGCCGGGTGCTGCTGCTGATGGACGCGCGGGTGGAGGTGAAGGACTCCGACCGCGCGGTGATGGACCTGCTCGACCGCGCCGCCGTCACCTACCAGCTCGTGCTGACCAAGGCCGACGACGTGAAGCCCGCCCCGCTCGCCGCCAAGCAGGCCGAGATGGCGGCACTCGCCCGCCGCCATCCCGCCGCGCATCCGCAGACGCTGACCACCAGCAGCGAGACCGGCGCCGGCATCGAGGAACTGCGCGCCACCATCGCCGACCTCGCCGATCCTTGACCGTCCCGCGCGCCCGCCGCACAACGCGGCGCCCCGCGCCGGCACGGCGCGCGCCAGGAGAGGCCGCATGACCGACATTCCCGCCGAGACCGCCGAACAACAGGCCCGCATCCTCGCCCAGGCGCTGCCGTTCCTGCGACGCTATGCCGGCGCCACGGTGGTGGTGAAATACGGCGGCCACGCCATGGGCGACGAGCGGCTGGCCGAGACGTTCGGCGCCGACATCGCGCTGCTCAAGCAGGTCGGCGTCAACCCGGTGGTCGTGCATGGCGGCGGGCCGCAGATCAACGACATGCTGAAGCGGCTGGCGATCACCTCCACCTTCGTCGACGGGTTGCGCGTCACCGACGCGGCGATGGTCGAGGTGGTGGAGATGGTGCTGGCCGGCACCGTCAACAAACAGGTCGCCGGGCTGATCAACCGCGCGGGCGCGCTCGCGGTCGGCATCTGCGGCAAGGATGGCGGCCTGATCCGCGCGCGCAAGCTGACCCGCACGGTGCGCGACCCCGACAGCAACATCGAGCGCGCGCTCGACCTCGGCTTCGTCGGCGAGCCGGAGCATGTCGATGTCCGCGTGATCCACGCGCTGACCGGCGCCGGCCTGATCCCGGTGATCGCCCCGGTCGGCGTCGATGCGCAGGGCCAGACCTACAACATCAACGCCGACACCGTGGCCGGCGCGGTCGCCGGCGCGCTCGGCGCCACCCGGCTGCTGATGCTCACCGACGTGCCCGGCGTGCTGGACCGCGACAAGCGGCTGATCCCGGACCTCTCCATCGCCGACGTGCATCGCGCGATCGCCGACGGCGTCATCACCGGCGGCATGATCCCGAAGGTGGAGAACTGCGTCGATGCCGTGCAGCGCGGCGTCAGGGGCGCGGTGATCCTGGACGGCCGCCAGCCGCATGCCTGCCTGCTGGAACTGTTCATCGAGCGCGGGCTGGGCACGCTGATCCGGGCGTAGCGCCGGCCGTTCGCGCGCAGCGCCCGCACCCGTGCCGCCCCCCGCCGCGAGGGGAGGGGGGCGTTCGCCGGTCAGCCGCGTCCGCGGCTCAGTTGGTCGAGGCGACCTGCCCCGCGCCAGGGTTGACCCATTCGTGGCTGAGCCGGCCGTCGCGCACCACGCCGACGCGATAGCCGAGCGCCCCGCCGCGCCGCTCCGCGACGGCATCGATGGCCCGCCCGCCGGTCCGCTGCTCCGCCAGGGCGACCGCCTGCGGCAGGTCGGGGGCATGCCAGAGGGCATCGTAATCGGACTGGCTGAGTCCCTCCGGGTTGTAGTTCGTGGTGGCGACCGCCGCGGTCTGGGCGGCCTCTCCGGTGCGCGGATCGACGAAGCAGACGCTGACGGTATTGGAGGCGATGTAGGTGACCAGATAGCCTTCCCGGTAGCCGACGAGCGGCGCCGCGGCATAGGTCGGCTTGAAGCCGAATTCCGGCGCCGCGTGGAAGGCGGCGCCGACGACGATGCCGCCGGTGTCGTCCTGCACCGCCTT
>JAJZVE010000711.1 GCA_021845835.1 Pseudomonadota bacterium
CGATCAGCGCCACCGCCTTGATTTGGGCGTAAGCCTTGCTGCCCGGGACGAGGCCGAGCGAAGCCACTGACCGCCTCGTCAGCCGCGCCAAAACCGGCGATGCACCGAGCTTCAGCTTGACTATCGCCTGCGCCGGATGCGTATCGCCGCCGATCTCCAGCACTTCGGCGGGAACGATGTTGAGGATGCTGGAATCCGCCGTTTGGCTCAGGGCGATGCTGACATCCCTGGCGAGGATGCGCACCCGCACCGCGTGACCGACCGGATGGCCGCTATCGCGGACCCAGAAATCGGTGCCGGAACAATTCACTCGCGCCAGACGCCAGGTTTCGTCGCGTTCGGCGATCTTTCCTTCCAGCACGGCGCCGGCATCCTCGCCAAGCCGGATCGGCAGATCGAGCCGCGCCAGCGTTTCCATCATCGGTCCGGCCGCGACCGCCCGGCCTGCGTCCAGCACCACCAGATGATCCGCCAGGCGCCCGACTTCGTCGGGCGAATGACTGACGTACAGCACGGGAATTTCCAGCTCGGCGTGCAGGGCTTCCAGATAGGGCATGATTTCCTGCTTGCGCGCCAGATCCAGCGCCGCCAGCGGTTCATCCATCAGGAGCAGGCGCGGGCTGGTCAGCAAGGCGCGCGCAATCGCGACGCGCTGGCGCTCGCCGCCCGATAGGCCCTGCGGTTTTCGTTCGAGCAATCCGCCGATGCCCAATAGCGCGATGGCCCGATCCAGCGACACCTTGCGCGCCGCTGCCGGAACCCGATTCATGCCGTAATCGAGATTGCCGCGCACCGTCAGGTGGGGGAACAGGCTGGCTTCCTGGAACACATAGCCGAGCGCACGCCGGTGCGGCGGCCGAAACTGCGCGCCGTCCTGCCAGGTGTCGCCATTCACCGTCAGTTGGCCGTTTGCCACCCGCTGCAGACCGGCGATGCAGCGAAGCAGCGTGGTCTTGCCCGAGCCCGACGGGCCGAAGACGGCGATAACGCCTTGCCCCGGCAGGACGAGATCGACGTCGAGCGCAAAGCCGGAATAATCCAGCTTGAAGCGGGCGCGGATGCCTTCGGACGGGCTCATTTCCGGCCCCGCCACGCCGGGTCGAGGGTATAGAGCGCGAGCAATGTCAGGAACGAGAACAGCACCATCGACCCGGCCAGCCAGTAAGCGCCGGCATACTCCAGGGCCTCGACGTGATCATAGAGCTGCACCGACACGACGCGGGTCACCCCGGAGATGTTGCCGCCGATCATCAGCACCAGGCCGAACTCGCCCACCGTGTGGGCGAAGCCGAGGATGCCGGCGGTAATGAATCCGGCGCGCGCCAGCGGCAGCAACACCGTCCGGAACGCATCCCAGGGGCCGGCGCGCAGAGTGGCGGCCACCTCCAGCGGGCGCACCCCGACCGATTCGATGGCGTTCTGGATCGGCTGCACGACGAAGGGCATGGAGTAGACCACCGACCCCAGAACCAGTCCCCGGAAGGTAAACGGCAGCAGCCCAAGACCGAGCGATTGGGTCAGACGGCCGATCGGCCCGTGCGGCCCCAGTGCCACCAGCAGATAGAAGCCCAGCACCGTTGGCGGAAGTACCAGAGGCATGGCCACCACGGCACTGACCGGGGCCTTCCACCATGAGCGCGTGTTGGCCAGCCACCAGGCGATGGGGGTGCCGATGAGGAACAGCAGAAGCGTCGCGACACCCGCCAATTTCAGCGTGAGCCAGATCGCCCCAAGATCGGCAGACGAGAATCCCATTTGCTCAGAAGCGATAGCCGTAGGATTTGATGATCGCCCGCGCCTTGTCGCCCTTCAGATAGTTCATCAATGCGGCCGCCGCCGGATTGTTCTTGCCCGCCGCCAGGACGACGGCATCCTGGCGGATCGGGGCGTACATCTTGCCCGGGACGATCCAGGCCGATCCGCCGCGCACCCGGCCGTCCTTCATGACCTGGGACAGCGCGACGAAGCCGAGTTGGGCATTGCCGCTGATGACGAACTGCTGGGTCTGGGCGATGTCCTCGCCTTGCACCAGCTTGGCCCTGAGGCCATCGAGCAGCCCCATGCGGGTCAGCGTCTCGATGGCCGCCTTGCCGTAAGGCGCGAGCTTGGGATTGGCGATGGCCAACTTGTCGAAGTCGCCGCGCCGCAACACCTCGCCCTTGGCATCGATGAGCTGCGCATCGCCCGACCACAGCACCAGCGTACCGATGGCATAGGTGAAGCGCGATCCGGCTACGGTCAGGCCTTCCCGATCCAGTCTGGCGGGTGTCTCCTCGTCGGCGGAGAGAAATACGTCGAAGGGCGCCCCGTTCCTGATCTGGGCATAGAAGTTACCGGAGGAGCCGAAGGACAGTGCGACTCGTTGGCCGGTGTCCTTGGTGAATTCCGCGGCGATGGCCTTCATCGGTGCGGTGAAGTTGGCTGCCACCGCGACGCTGACGCCGGCGGCTTGGACGCTGAAAGTGGCCGACAGAACGAGCCATGCGCAGAGGATGCGGATTGCCGAATGGACAATTTTCATTGGGGACTCCATGACAGGGAAAGGCTTCGATATGTCCATAATGCTATAACGAAGTCCGCGTAATGACCAATATGTCCTACCGAACATAGACTACTCGATCAGGTCCTGGATGGCAGCGAGTTCCTTGACGGCGGCTTTCTCGATACGCGCTTCGAGCGCGTCGTAGCAGCGAATCAGGCTGATGCCGTAATCCGTGAGCTGAGCGCCGCCGCCGCCCTTGCCGCCCTTTGCCGTTTCGACCACGGGCTCCCTGAGTCCCTGGTTGAGCGTATTGACCAGCAACCAGGCACGCTTGTAGGTGAGTCCCATCGCCTTGGCTGCGGCGCTGATGGACTGGCGTTCGCCGATGGCGCGGAGCAGTTCGACTTTACCGGGACCGATAGCCGCAGTGTCACCGAGTTGCAGCCTAGGGCGAACGATAACGACGGGGGCAGCAGACTCTCGGGGGCCTTTCATGTCGTCATTTTACGCGAAGCGACTGAATTGCTGACTATCGACTTGCTGCCCCGACCGCGAGAACACGCTTATCTCAGCGGCTATCGTCAACGGCGGCAATGGCGCAGGTGGCGGGCACCCGCAACATTCAGGATTTCGCGCTCTATCGGCAAATCTTCAACCCCTGGGCGCTTTAGAACGGCGGTTTCAGGCCGCCGGGGCTTTCGCCGGCTTGGTAAATTTCCGGTATTTTGTCAGCCCTCGCCCCTCCCGCCGCATCAAGCGCGACGCCGGCGCTTAGCGGCCACCACACCCGCGTCCCACGAAACTTCCTCCGCTCGCGATGAAGGAGCTGGCGGAGGGTTCATGGGGCGGCTGACAGGGCCGGCCGGGCTCATTTCAGGCGATAGTCCGCGTGGCAGGCGACGCAATTCGCGGTGACGACCGACAAGGCTTCGAGCACGGGTTTCACGTCGCCGG
>JAJZVE010000712.1 GCA_021845835.1 Pseudomonadota bacterium
CGGTGTTGCCCGGATCGCGGTAGGGTTTCGCGGGCACCAGCCTCAGATCGGCACCGATCATCCGCAGGAAGTCGATCTTTTCCCTGCTCTGGGTCTCCGGCATCACGACGACCGACCGGTAGCCGCGCGCATTGGCAACGAGGGTCAGCCCGATTCCGGTGTTGCCGGCAGTCCCCTCGACGATGGTACCTCCCGGCCGCAGCGCGCCCGTCCGCTCCGCGTCCTCGATGATGGCGATGGCGGCACGGTCCTTCACCGAGCCCCCAGGATTCATGAATTCCGCCTTGCCGAGAATGTCGCAGCCGGTCGCCGCGGAGGCCCGCCTGAGCCGGATCAGCGGCGTGTTGCCGATCGCACCGACCAGCCCGTCGGCGATCGTGGTCTCGTTCACCGTATGCACTGCGTTCCTCTTGTTCGGTTGGTGTATTTTAAATCCGGTGTGTACCAGCCCTAACCTGCGGGACGTTCGCGGACGATGCCGGAGTAAGATATGTTCGAGGATGTGGCACGCAAACAAGTGTGGGGCTTCCAACATGGGAAGGGTCAAGACCTGATTTTTCCACTTGATGAACCAGAGATCTCCCGCTGAGCCCTGGGCAGTGAGTTTAAGGCTTGACCTTCCTATTGTAGGAACCTGTAACTATGAATTTAATACCGGTGACCAGATCCGGTGTCGGATTCAGTTGAAAGATTCTTGCGATGCTTGAAACTGCTCTGTCCAGCCGCCATCCCAGCCTCCCCCGAATGGATGTCCTTGATCTCGGCATCGAGGGCATGACCTGCGCCTCCTGCGTGGGGCGAGTCGAAAAGGCGATCCGTAGACTACCGGGCGTTGCCACCGTGGCGGTCAATCTCGGCACCGAACGGGTGCGGGTAACGGGTGCGGACGTCGATGCGTCGACATTGATCGCTGCCATCGAAAAGGCTGGCTATGGTGCGCACGCGATCCCAGAAGATGGCGATGCGGATACCGAAGCAGCGAAGCGGCAAGAGGCGCACCGCGAACTGATTTATGCCGGCATCGCCGCCGCGTTGACTGCGCCGCTGCTCGTTGCAATGATCCTCCGCGTTGCAGGGGTGAGCATAGCACTTCCAGGCTGGGTGGAGCTTGTCCTTGCTACTCCGGTGCAGTTCTGGCTCGGCGCGCGATTCTACCGCGCAGGCTGGACGGCAGTGCGGGCTCATACCGGCAACATGGACCTGCTGGTCGCGCTTGGCACTTCAGCGGCTTATCTTCTCAGCCTCTACATGCTCCTGAGATCCTGGACTTATGGCGGCACGCCGACGCTCTATTTCGATTCGTCCGCGATCGTCATTACGCTTATTCTGTTCGGCAAATGGCTGGAGGCTCGCGCCAAGCGGCAGACTGGCGCAGCTCTGCGAGCACTGTCCGCGCTACGGCCAGAGCGCGCGCGGCTGCGTGCCACCGACGGTTCAGAGCGGGAGGTACCGATTGGCAGGGTCTCCGTGGGGAATCTCGTAGTGGTATGGCCAGGCGAGCGGATTCCCGTCGATGGCTTGATCCGTGAGGGTGAGAGTTCGGCCGACGAATCGATACTGACGGGGGAAAGCCTGCCGGTGACCAAGGGTGTGGGTCACAAGGTCACTGGCGGCGCAATCAACGGCGACGGTCTCTTGCTCATCGAAACCACGGCGGTAGGCGGCGAATCAACGCTCGCGCGCATCGTCCGATTGGTGGAGAATGCGCAGGCGGCCAAGGCGCCGATCCAGAAGCAGGTCGATCGGGTTGCCGCCGTTTTCGTGCCGGTCGTGCTCGTTATCGCCTGGATCGCTTTTGTCGGGTGGTGGCTCGTTACCGGCGATATCGAGCAGGCAATTTTGAGCGCGGTTGCCGTCCTCGTCATTGCTTGCCCGTGTTCGCTTGGCCTCGCTACACCGACCGCAGTCATGGCGGGAACCGGGGTTGCGGCCCGATACGGAATCTTGATCAAGGACGCCGAGACGCTGGAGGAAGCACGTGGCATTGACACCGTGGCCTTCGATAAGACTGGCACCTTAACCGAAGGCAACCCTTCTATAGTCGCTCTTGAGCCTGCCGATGGGCTCGACGGCTTCGAATTGCTGCGTCTCACCGCGGCCGTACAGCATGGCAGCGAACATCCTCTCGCCAAGGCGGTGCGCACAAGGGCCGAAGCTGAAGGCGTACGGGCGCCTCCAGCAACCGCTATGAAAGCTCTGCCGGGTCGCGGCATTACCGCCATGGTCGAGGGCCGCAACCTCGCGCTCGGAAGCGGGCGGTTGGTGTCCGAACACGGCATCGATGCCGACGCACTTGCCGGGCGTGCCGAAGCCCTGCAACGTGAGGGTCGCACTGTGTCCTGGTTGCTTGATGTTAGCACAACGACCCCGCGCGTCCTTGGCCTGATCGGCTTCGGCGACGCGCTGAAGCCGACGGCGCATGACGCCGTCGGCTCTCTGCGTGCCATGGGCTTGCGCGTCATAATGCTGACCGGGGACAACCAGGGCAGCGCCGACGCCGCAGCCCGAATTCTCGGTATCGACGAGGCGATTGCCGAGATCCTGCCCGAGCACAAAACGGATGTCGTGAATGAACTCCGGCGTGCCGGCCGCAAGGTTGCGATGGTCGGAGATGGCGTCAACGATGCACCGGCGCTTGCCGCCGCCCACGTCGGCATCGCCATGTCGACCGGCTCCGACGTCGCTATCCACACGGCGGGGATCACGCTGATGCGCGGCGATCCGGCCCTGGTGGCGGCCGCGCTTGATATATCACGCGCGACTTTCAGCAAGATTCGTCAGGGACTGTTCTGGGCGTTCATCTACAATGTCGTTGGTCTTCCGCTTGCGGCGCTCGGTTATCTCAGCCCGGTGGTTGCTGGCGCCGCCATGGCGTTTTCCAGCGTCAGCGTCGTATCAAATGCGCTCCTGCTGCGCCGCTGGCACCCGAGAGGCAGCACGGTTTCGCGAATCACCGGTGCCTCGGCCCTCCCGCGAGGCCGTCTGATCGAGAAAGCAGCAGAATGACCTCTATGACGATCGGCGACGCCGCGAAAGCCTCCGGCGTTCCTGCCAAAATGATCCGTTACTACGAAAGCATCGGTCTTATCCCGAAAGCCGTTCGAAACGATAGTGGCTATCGCTACTACGCGATTACCGATGTCCACACGCTCCGCTTCATTCGCCGTGGCCGCGATCTCGGATTTTCGATCGACGCTATCATGCGGCTACTGGCCCTCTGGCGAGACCACCACCGTGCGAGTGCCGACGTCAAGCGGATTGCTCTCGACCACGCCGCCGCGTTGCGGAGCAAAATCGCGGATCTCGAGGCCATGCTAGGTCCGATTGAATATCTGGCCGATCATTGCCAAGGCGACCATCGGCCAGATTGTCCGATCATGGATGACCTCGCGGATCACGTCGCGCGCTCCGAGCATGAGGCACGAGAAACACGCC
>JAJZVE010000713.1 GCA_021845835.1 Pseudomonadota bacterium
CGGCGCCGGGCGTACCGCGCCTGGCAGAAACATGGCCGCTGGCCGAATCCCCAGCCCGTAGCCGATCGCCAAGATCTGGGGCAGCGTCGGCCGCTCGCCTTGTGCCAGCCATCGCTTCGTCGCCCAGCGCGGCAGACCGATCCCCTCGCAAAACCGGGCCTGATTGCCACCCGCGCGCTCGGCAATGGCTGCCGTCAGGAAGGCGATGAAGCGCCGGCAATCGGCGATACCGTCCAGTTCCGGCAGACACGCGACCAGGTCGGCCAGGGAATCGGCCACCCACACCGCCATCGCCGTCGCCGGCGGATGTTCCGACGTAGGTCCCAGGTCCGCCAGCGACGCCCCGCAATGGGAACAATGCGCGAGATCCGGATAGGTCGGCACGAACGGTTCCGGCATCCCGCAATGCCCGCACACCTCGACCATCGGTCGGCGGTGCCGATGGCAGACGCGATAGAGATCCAGCGACCATACGAGTGGCCGTGTCGCGTCGGATCCGGCCCGGACCACCTCCGCCAGGCACTCGGGACACCAGCGCGGCTTCCTGGCCAGCAGGCCTGCGCCGTTGTGGGGCAGCAGGCCGGCCAACGGCAGCAGCGTCAGGTGCCGGAGCGTCGAGACCGTGGTTAATTCGGTCATCAACGCCGCGAAGACCCTGGCGTGCGGTCCGATACCGTCTATGGTCCGAAGGTAGTTGGTGTAGCGCGCCACGAAGCGGAGCCGCTCCGGGTCGTCGGCGGCTTTGACCAGCTCCTCGCGGATCAGGCTGCGCGGATTGACCGCATGGGCGCGGGCCAGGCGTACCAGATAGGAAGTCATCCCCTCGACTCGTTCGCTGCCGAGATCCGCCGGCGGCAGCGCATAGAGCCGACTGCGGGGGAGCTGCTCCGGCATTGCCAAATCGATCGGCGACTCGATGTCAGCGTTACGGGGCAGCATGGCGGAACCCTCCAACAGGATCGCGAACCGGCAGGCGCTCGCCGACTGGTCTGCGATTTTTCAGACGTTTTGACTCCTGGTCGATCTGCTCGGTGCTTACTTTGGGAAGACCGCCATGCAACAGCACACTGATGTTTTCGATCGCTTCATCCTCGAGCTTCCGCTCTCCGGTCATGGCCTCCACGATAATCGTGCGCAGGGCCTTGTTGCAGAGCGCGTACTGCGCTGTATCGTCGATGGTGAAGGTCTTGTCGCCATTCTTGATCGCTTGCTCCAGGCAGCGGGCAAACCAGTCCTTCAGTATTCCGACGCAGCCCGCCGTCTTCGTGTAGATGTATTCCAAGGCGTCATCATTCAGGAAATCCGGTGCCTGTTCGAGCGGCAACTCACGGGTGAAGGTTGCGACCAGCGACGAGAATGCGGCTTTGTCCGTTTCGCTGCGGATGTCGTAGCGCGGCAGATGCACGATCTCGCTGCGCCGGACCAACTGCCCGCTTAGATCACGGATATCCAGCAGACTGTAGGTACCGAACAGAACGATGGTGACGTCGGTCTCGATCGTCAGCGATTTCAGCGCCTCGAACTGGTACTTGAGCCGTTCCGGATCCTTGACCATCAACAGGTGATGCGCCTCGTCGATGATCAGCACCTTGGTACGGCGATGGAGCAGACTGCTCTCGAGGGAACGGCGCAGCGTGTCGACGACGGACCGCTCCAGCGGCGACATGGGTATCGCATCGCAAAATATCTCCCCTTGCCGAGGTACGGCCAGCTTTCGGTCGATCATTACGTCGCCGTGGTTGGACAGCAGCCGGATATAGAAATCCTTCCAGTTGAAGCTCACGCCGCTGGGCGGCACCGCGCTGATACCGGCCACGGGAAGGAAGCCGCGGTCCTTCTCGGTTTCCTGACGGTAGATCGAGGCCAACTCGCGATAGATTCGGCGGGCCAGGGTCGTCTTGCCGGCGCCCGTCGGGCCGGTGACGATCACGATGCGTGGGCCGGTCGAGCGGCTGATGGCGTCCATGGATTTGCGAAAGGCGGTGCCCAGGTGCTGATGGTTGGTCAGGTACGATTTGAATTGCGCGATACGCTGCTCGGGTGTGCCAGCGATGATGTTGCGCGGGGAGCTGTTGGGGGTAATCTTTTTCATTTGAATTCTCCGTAGAAAGTGTTGGGCAGGTCTGTCCAGGCGGTTTTCCCGGCGCTTGGTTGCGGGTTTGGCTTGGGAATGCCGAGCATGGATTGGAGGTCGTGATCCTTGGCGGCGACGGATTCCCGGTGCCGCTTTTGCTGCGTCAGGATCTTTTCAGTGACGTCGGTGCTGCGCAGATAGCTGGCGGTCAGGGTGGCGTTGACGGCACGACGTTCGCCGTTGCGCTTGATGCGAGCCCGCAGTTCTTGGGTCGCCATCCGGATTTCCTTCTCGGACCGGCCCTGGAACTCGGCGGCGTGCTCCGAGCGGCAGGGCGCCCAGTGATCCGCGAGCCAGGCGAAGGCAAGTGATACGTCGTCGGGGTCGTAGCGGACCGGTACCGTCTTCCCGACGAACGCGGGGTTGCGGAACGCCTCCGTCCAGTAGTAGAAGGTGTTGATCTTGACGCCACGACCGGGCTGCACCTTGGCCGTCCCCTCGCGCGTACTGGGCAGGCACATGACCACGAACGCCGGGGTATAGGGGATCAAGGTGTGCTCGCGTGTGCCGAATAGCGCGATACCGGACTCCATCGCCTGCCGGGGAGTCATGCCGATCGCGGAGTGTTCGGCTTCGTGATAGACCCGATCCAGGTAGCCTTCGAAGGCATCGGTGAACGCGGGCAACGTCCAGACGGCGAGGCGGCGCGGGTCATGGGTCTTGGACATGCGCCGGGGATTCTGTAATGCCTGGTTGTTGCCGAGCAGGTTATGGACGAAGGATTTGTTGGTGATGCCGAAGTGACGCTCGACAATGGATCCGTAGCGCGGCTTGCCGCCCGGCCGACTCTTTTTGTGGGATTCCAAGCGGGCCACCAGCGTCTCGAAGTAGATGCTATCGAACTCCGATCCGTTGTCGACCACGATGGTCTTGGCGATGCGGCCATGGCGGCGAATGCAGTCCCGGATCACCGACATGCAGCTGCGGTAGCTGGGTTCTTCGAAACTGAGGACCCACGCGAGGATCAAGCGGGTGAAGGCGTCGATCATCACCGTCAGCCATGCTTTGCCGAGATTCTCGCCGTGCCGGCTTCCGACAAACTGGATGTCGAGCTCGGTGTGATCGATGTGGGCGATTTCAAAGGGGCGCTCGCCGTGCCGGGGCCCCGTTCGTCCCAAGTACCACTGGAACTCCTCGGAGTCGTAGGCGGCCTTTTCGCCTTCGCGGGCGGTCGTGAGGTCATGGCCACGGCGCCGGCGCACTTCCCTGCGAAATGTCTTCTCGCTCGGTGCCGAATAGGTCTCGCCGCAGCGAAGAATGACCTCGCCCCAACAGCTCACGAGGGTCCGCTTCTTCGCC
>JAJZVE010000714.1 GCA_021845835.1 Pseudomonadota bacterium
CATGCTCGCCGGCGGCCAGCCGTTTCAGCAGCGTGCGCAGGGCAGCGGCGCCGCCGCGTTCCTGGCCATCGCGCGCCGTCGAGCCATGCACCACCTCGACGCCGAAGCGGCGCATCAGGTCGCCGACCAGCCGGCCGTCGCTGTGGCGGCTGGCCAGCACGTTCGCGCGCCCCACAGTGCCGCCGCGCGATACCAGCCGCCACATCGCCGGCATCAGCGGCAGGCGCTCGTGCCAGAACGCGACGATCGCGGGATGGCCGGCGAATTGCGGCGCCACGTGCTCCGCGCCGTGCAGGGTCCAGCGCGTGGTGCGCAGCGCCAGCGCCAGATAGCGGCCGAGCAGCGCAGCCAACAGCGCTTGCAGGGCCGGGCGGCGCAGCAGGGGTTTCAGCATGGGGCGCGCGGTAGCATGGGCGGCGCAACCCGGCAACGCGGGCACGAACCGCCAGGCAGAAGGCCGGCCCGCGGACGGGCCGGCCCCCTCCTTACCGTGGACGGATGATTATCTTGACCTTGATCGCCAGCGAACCATGATCCAGGGCAGGAAGTTGCGATGCTGTCTCATCGCTGCCTCCGCTGGAAGCGGCCATCGATCCGTGGCTGCGTCGGCGCCGGCCAGGCCCACCTGGCCGGCGCATTCTTTTTGGCGCAGCGCCTCGCCCCGCACTACGCCCCATCGGTTCGCCCCCGACCCGTTGCGCCGTCCCGGCAGGGTCATGCGCGAACGGGTCTTGCGCGTCACTTAGTTGACGTATAGGTAAGACGGCGACCGTACAGGACATGCCATGACCGACCGGCTCTACACGGTGACGCAGCTTGCCCTCGACCTCGGGCTGACCCCGCGGGCGCTGCGCTTCTACGAGGACAAGGGGCTGATCACGCCGCGCCGCGCCGGCACCACGCGCGTCTATACGCATCGCGACCGCGCCCGCATGATCCTGATCCAGCGCGGCAAGCGGCTCGGCTTCAGCCTCGCCGAGATCCGCGAGTATCTCGACCTCTACGACGCCGACATCACGCAGCGCGCGCAGGTGCGCCATCTGCTGACTGCGGTGACGGCGCGGCTGGACCAGTTGCTGCTGCAGCGCGAGGCGCTGGAACAATCGATCGCCGAACTCAGCGACATCAAGGCGCAGGCACAGGCCGCGCTGGCCGCGCAGCACGCCGCCGAAGCGCGCGCCGCCGACTGAACATCGAGGGAGACCGAACGCATGACCAACGTCGTGATCGCGGGCTATGCCCGCTCGCCGTTCCACTATGCGGGCAAGGGCGCCCTCGCGCGCGTGCGGCCGGACGATCTCGCCGCCCAGGTGGTGCGGGGCCTGATCGAACGGACCAAGGTCGCGCCGGAGGACATCGAGGACCTGATCCTCGGCTGCGCCTTTCCCGAAGGCGAACAGGGACTGAATGTCGGGCGTCTCGTGGCATTGCTCGCCGACCTGCCGATCACGGTCGCGGGCATGACGGTGAACCGTTTCTGCGGCTCCTCGATGCAGTCGGTGCATATCGCGGCAGGGCAGATCCGGCTCGGCGCCGGCGAGGTGTTCATCTGCGCCGGCGTGGAGAGCATGTCGCGCGTGCCGATGCTGGGCTTCAACCCGCTGCTCAACCCGGCACTGCAGGAAAAGGTGCCGGGCGCCTATCTCGGCATGGGCGACACCGCGGAGAACGTGGCGCGCAAATGGCAGATCACGCGCGCGGCGCAGGAAGCGTTCGCGGTGCGCAGCCACACCCGCGCCGCCGCGGCGCAGGCGGCGGGGAAACTCGCGGGCGAGATCGTGCCGATCAAGGCGAACGGCGCGACGGTCAGCGCCGACGGCTGCATCCGCCCGGAAACGACGGCCGATGTCCTGGCGGGGCTGAAGCCTGCCTTCGCCGCCAACGGCACGGTGACGGCCGGCACGTCCTCGCCGCTCACCGACGGCGCGGCGGCCGTGCTGGTGTGCAGCGAGGCCTACGCGCAGCGCAAGGGACTTGCGCCGCTCGCGCGCATCGCAGCGGTCGCGGTCGCCGGCTGCGCGCCGGAGATCATGGGCATCGGCCCGGTGGCGGCGACGCGCAAGGCGCTGGCGCGTGCCGGCATCGGCGTGGACGCCATCGACGTGGTGGAGCTGAACGAGGCGTTCGCGAGTCAGGCGCTGGCCTGCGCGCACGATCTCGGATTGCGCGACGAGACGCTGAATATCGACGGCGGCGCCATCGCGCTCGGCCATCCGCTCGGCGCCACCGGCGCGCGCATCACCGGCAAGGCGGCGAGCCTGCTGGCGCGCGAAGGCGGCCGCTATGCGCTGGCGACGCAGTGCATCGGCGGCGGCCAGGGCATCGCGACGCTGCTGGAGCGCGTGTGATGCTGCAGATCCGCAAGGTCGGCGTGATCGGCGCCGGCACGATGGGCGCCGGCATCGCGGCCCAGGTCGCCAACGCCGGCGTGCCGGTCGTGCTGCTCGACATCGTGCCGGAAGGCGCCGCCAATCGCAGCGCGCTGGCCGAAGGCGCCGTCGCGCGGCTGCTGAAGGCGGAACCGGCGGCGTTCATGCACGCGCGGGCGGCGAAGCTGGTGGAGACCGGCAACGTCGCGGACCACCTGGACAAGCTCGCGTCCTGCGACTGGATCGTCGAGGCGGTGCTGGAAAAGCCCGAGGTGAAGCAGGCGCTGTATCGCCGGCTGGAGGGCGTGCGGCGGCCGGGCACGGCGATCAGCTCCAACACCTCCACGATCCCGCTGCGGCTGCTGACCGCGGGCATGAGCGCGGCATTTTGCCGAGACTTCCTGGTCACGCATTTCTTCAACCCGCCGCGCTATATGCGGTTGCTGGAGATCGTCGGCGGCGCGGACACTTCGGCCGAGGTGCTGGAGGGAGTCGCGCGCTTCGCCGATCTCGCGCTCGGCAAAAGCGTGGTGCGCTGCGCCGACAGTCCGGGCTTCATCGCCAACCGGCTTGGCATCTACTGGATCCAGCGCGCGCTGGTGGAGGCGTTCGACCTCGGCATGACGGTCGAGGAAGCGGACGCGATCATCGGCCGCCCGATGGGATTTCCGAAGACCGGCGTGTTCGGGCTGCTCGATCTGGTCGGCCTCGATCTCGGCCCGCAGGTGAACGCCTCGATGCGCCAGGTGCTGCCGAAGGATGATGCGTTCCACGCCATCGATCGCGAAATGCCGCTGCTCGCGCGCATGATCGCCGAAGGCTGCACCGGGCGGAAGGGCAAGGGCGGGTTCTATCGCCTGCGGAAGAACGACGGCGGGCGCGTCAGGGAAGCGATCGATTTCGCGACCGGCGAGTACCGGGGCGAACAGAAAGCCGATCTGCCGGAGCTCAAGGCGGCCGGCCGCGACCTGCGCGCGCTGCTGACCGCGCCGGGCAAGGTGGGCGACTATGCGTTCCGCGTGCTGGCGCCGACGCTGGCGTACGCTGCATCGCTGCTG
>JAJZVE010000715.1 GCA_021845835.1 Pseudomonadota bacterium
GTCCACCGGTTCCAGAGGGAGCCCGAACAGTCGCCTGGGCCGCAAAGCGAGCCCGCATTCGCAAGGACGGGTCATGGAACAGCTTCCCACTTCGTCGCGCTTCGTCGGTATTGATGTCTCGAAAGATCGCCACGATGTCCACGTTCGCCCCTCCGGTCGGGCCTTTGCCGTCGCGCGCAATGATAAGGGCCTGACATTGCTCATCGGAGATCTGCGTGACCTGGCACCTGATTTGATCGTGCTCGAAGCTACGGGCGGGTTCGAGATCACCGTGGCTGCGGCTTTGGCCGCCGCCGGCCTGCCGCTTGCCGTCATCAACCCACGCCAGATCCGGGATTTCGCGCGCGCCACCGGGCGCCTCGCCAAGACCGATGCCCTCGATGCTGAGGTCATCGCTCTGTTTGCCGAGCGGATTCGCCCCGAACCACGCCCGATCGCCGACGCCGACAGTCAGGCGCTGGGCGAATTGGTCGCCCGCCGTCGTCAAGTGGTGGAAATGATCGGCATGGAGTCGAACCGTCTGCGTCAAGCGCGCACCCCGCGCGTCCAACGCACCATCAGCGCCACCTTGCAGACCCTGCAAGCCCAACTCGCCGAACTCGATCACGAAATCAACGACACCGTGCGTGGCTCCCCCGTCCGGCGCGGCACCGACGATCTCCTGACATCGGTGCCCGGCGTCGGCGATGTCACCGCGCGAACCCTGATCGCCGACCTGCCCGAACTCGGCCAGCTCGATCGCCGGCGGATCGCCGCCCTCGTCGGTCTCGCCCTGGTCAATCGCGATTCCGGACAGATGCGCGGCAGGCGAGCCATCGCCGGCGGCCGGACCGTCGTTCGCAACGTCCTCTATATGGCAACCCTGTCCGCGGTTCGTTGGAACCCGGTCATCAAGCAGCATTACGAAAGTCTCGTCGAACGGGGACGACCCAAGAAGGTCGCTCTTGTCGCCTGCATGCGCCGTCTTCTCGGCATCCTCAATGCCATCATCCGGACGAAAACCTCATGGCAAAAGGCCTGACAGGCAAGACAGTCGCTCATTTTTGCTGATGCCGTTATAGCCTCGATTCGGCCGCGCTCCGTAGAACCTCGCTGTGTACGCGCCGGGGTAAAAATCCCTCGCTGAAGTGGCCGGGCTGTCTGGCTGCGCCGGAGTAAAATTCCGGCGGTGGGAAGCTCTTTGCGTTGAGCGCAGAGGGCTGGGGGATGCGAGGGGTGGAGCTGTATGGTCGAGTCCGGTATGCGGTCTGGATTGAGGGGATCAGCCGTCGTGAGGCGGCGCGTCATTTTGGGATCGACCCTCGGACGGTGGCCAAGATGCTGTCGTTCTCGGTGCCGCCGGGCTACCGGCGCAACCGGCCGCCGGCGCGTCCGAAGCTCGATCCGTTCGTGGGGATCATCGACCGGATCCTGGACGAGGATAAGGCGCGGCCGGCGAAGCAGCGGCATACGTCCAAGCGGATTTTCGAGCGTCTGTGCGACGAGCACGGCTACGCCGGCGGGCTGACCATCGTGAAGGACTATGTGCTGGCGCAGCGTCAGCGGCAGCGCGAGGTGTTCGTGCCGCTGCGGCATGATCCCGGGCATGCTCAGGCGGACTTCGGCGAGGCACTGGCGGTGATCGGCGGGGTGGAACGCAAGGTCCACTTCTTCGCGATGGACCTGCCGCACAGCGACGCCGGGTTCGTGCAGGCGTATCCGGCGGAGACGACGGAGGCGTTCTGCGCCGGGCATGTTGCGGCGTTCGCGTTCTTCGGCGGCGTGCCGGCGTCGATCCTGTACGACAATACGCGGCTGGCGGTGGCGCGGATCCTGGGCGACGGCACCCGGCAGCGGACGCGCGTGTTCAGCGAGCTGCAATCGCACTACCTGTTCGCCGATCGGTTTGGCCGTCCCGGCAAGGGCAATGACAAAGGCAAGGTGGAGGGACTGGTCGGGCTGATCCGGCGGAACTACCTGGTGCCGATCCCGCATGCGACGAGTTTCGCCGCGCTGAACGAGCAGTTGCTGACGGACTGCCGCCGCCGCCTCGGCGACCGGCTGCGCGGCCAGGACGCGACGATCGGGGCGCGGCTGGCCCGGGACCAGGCGTGCTTCCACGAGCTGCCTGTGTCGCCCTACGACGCCTGCGAGAAGCGGGCGTGCCGGGTCAGCTCGCTGTCCCTGGTGCGTTATCGCGGCAGCGACTACTCGGTGCCGACCGCCTACGGCCATCGCGAGGTGCTGATCCGCGGCTACGTCGACGCGGTGGTGATCTCCTGCGGCGTCGATGTCATTGCCCGGCACGTCCGCTCCTACGCGCGGGAAGACTTCGTCTTCGACCCGCTGCATTACCTGGCGCTGCTCGAGCGCAAGATCGGCGCGCTCGACCAGGCAGCGTTGGCCGGCTGGGATCTGCCCGAGGTGTTTGTGACGCTCCGCCGCCTGCTCGAGGCGCGCATGGGCAAGCACGGCAAGCGGGAATTCGTGCAGGTGCTGCGGCTGCTGGAAGTGTTTGCGCTCGAGGATGTTGCGGCCGGTGTGGGCGCGGCGATCGAGCGCGGCGCGATCGGCTTCGACGCCGCGAAACATCTGCTGTTGTGCCGGATCGAGCGCCGGCCGGCCAAGCTGGACATGACGGTGTATCCGTACCTGCCGCGCGCCAGCGTCACCATCACCTCGGCCCGGCCATATCTCGACCTGCTCAGCGGGGCGGCGTCATGAGCGACACCCCCCAGGTGCTGCTCGCCCATCGCCTGAAGGCGCTGAAGCTGCCGATCTTTCTGCGCGAGTATGACAAGCTGGCGCGGCAGTGCGCGAGCGACGCCGTCGATCATGTCCGCTACCTGCTGCGGCTCGCCGAACTGGAGCTGATCGAGCGGGAACGCCGCATGGTCGAGCGGCGCATCCGGGAGGCGAAGTTCCCGGCGGTCAAGAGCCTCGACAGCTTCGACTTCCTGGCGTTGCCGTCGCTGAACAAGGCGCTGGTGCTGGAACTGGCCCGCTCGGAGTATGTGCCGCGGCGGGAGAACGTGATCGCCGTCGGCAACAGCGGCACCGGCAAGACCCACATCGCGCTCGGCCTGGGACTGGCGGCCTGCCAGAAGGGCCTGTCGGTCGGCTTCACCACGGCGGCTGGTGTGGTCCATGAACTGATCGAGGCGCGTGATGAGAAGCGGCTGCTGCGGCTGCAACGCCAACTTGCCGGCTACAAGCTGCTGCCGGCTACAAGCTGCTGGTGATCGATGAACTCGGCTACGTGCCGCTGTCGCAGACCGGCGCCGAACTGCTGTTCGAGGTGTTCAGCCAACGCTACGAACGTGGCTCGACCATCGTCACCAGCAACCTGCCGTTCGACGAATGGACTGGCGTGTTCGCCTCCGAACGGCTCACCGGCGCGCGGCTCGACCGGCTGACCCATCACGTCCACATCCTGGAGATGAAC
>JAJZVE010000716.1 GCA_021845835.1 Pseudomonadota bacterium
GCGCCACCGCCTCGGCCAGGAACGCGACCAGCGTCGCCGCCCCGTCGGCAGGCGACAGCGCGGCGAGGCCGCTTTCCGCAAGCGTGGCGGAGAAATCCAGCCGGTCGAGCGATTTCGGCGCCGGGCGCGCGAAATGGGGATGCGCGAGCAGCCGGCCCAGCACCGCCGCATCCGCGCGCCCCGCCAGCGCCAGCGCCCCGTCCCGGTCGCAGTCGGTGCCGAGATGGCGCTGCGCCCAGTCGTCCAGCGGCCCGTTGCCCGGCCCGGTGTCGCAGGCGAGCAGCACGCCGTCCGCGCCGATGAAGGTGACGTTGGCGACGCCGCCGATGTTCAGCACGGCGAGCGGGCGCTCCAGGTCCGCGGCCAGCGCCGCGTGGAACACCGGCACCAGTGGCGCCCCCTCCCCGCCCGCGGCCACGTCGGCGCCGCGGAAATCCCAGGCAACGGGGCAGCCGGTCAGGCGCGCCAGCAGGGCGGCGTCGCCGATCTGCCAGGTACGGCGCCCGGCCGGGCGGTGCAGGATGGTCTGGCCGTGAAAGCCGACGATGTCCGCCTCCGCCGCCAGCGCCGCCACCGCCTCGGCATGGCGCAGGGTCAGGCGCCGCGTGGCGTCCAGCAGGGCGGGATCGTCGGCGGCGAGGCCCGGCGCGCGGTCCAGCAGGCGGCGCAGGTCGGCGCGCAGCGCGTCGTCGTAGGGCAGCGTCAGCGACCGGCCGAGGCGGCCGACCCGTTCGCCGTCCGTCTCCAGCCAGGCGGCGTCCACGCCGTCCAGCGACGTGCCGCTCATCAGCCCGATCGCGCGCAGCATTCCGCCCCTCTCGTTGCCGTGCTACAGGCGCGCACCATGCCATCCAGCGATTTCCTGCGCGAGGCGACCGACCGGGGCTTCGTGCACCAATGCACCGACACCGCGGCGCTCGACGCCGCCTTCGGCGCCGGCCCCGTCACCGGCTATATCGGCTTCGACTGCACCGCCGACAGCCTGCATGTCGGCAGCCTGGTGCAGATCATGCTGCTGCGGCTGATGCAGCGCCACGGCCACCGGCCGGTGGTGCTGATGGGCGGCGGCACCACGCGCATCGGCGATCCGTCCGGCAAGGACGAATCCCGCCAGTTGCTGTCCGACGAGCAGATCGGCCGCAACATGGCCGGCATCCGCCGCGTGTTCGACCCGTTCCTGAGCTTCGGCGACCGTGCGCCGCACGCGCTGATGACCAACAACGCCGAATGGCTGGACGCGCTGGGCTACATCCCGCTGCTGCGCGAAGTGGGCACGCATTTCACCATCAACCGCATGCTGACCTTCGATTCGGTGAAGCTGCGGCTGGAGCGCGAGCAGCCGCTCACGTTCCTCGAATTCAACTACATGATCCTGCAGTCCTACGACTTCCGCGAACTGTACCGGCGGCATGGCGTGACGCTGCAGATGGGCGGCTCCGACCAGTGGGGCAACATCGTCTCCGGCATCGAGCTGGTGCGGCGGACCGAGGCGGCGCAGGTGTTCGGCCTGACCACCCCGCTGATCACCACCGCATCGGGCGCCAAGATGGGCAAGACCGCGCAGGGCGCGGTGTGGCTGACCGCCGACCGGGTCAGCGCCTACGACTACTGGCAGTTCTGGCGCAACACCGAGGACGCGGACGTGGGCCGCTTCCTGCGCCTGTTCACCGAGCTGCCGCTGGACGAGATCGCGCGGCTGGGCGCGTTGGAAGGCGCCGAGATCAACCACGCCAAGACGGTGCTGGCGACCGAGGCGACCGCGCTCGCGCATGGCCGCGCGGCGGCCGAGCAGGCGGCGGCGACGGCGCGGGCGACGTTCGCGGAAGGCCGCACCACCGATTCGCTGCCGACCATCCATGTCAGCGCCGCGGCGCTGGCCGAGGGCATCCCCGCCTTCGCGTTGCTGGTGCAGGCCGGGCTGGCCGCCTCCAACGGCGAGGCGCGGCGGCTGATCCGCCAGGGCGGCGCACGGCTGAACGACGAACCGCTGCAGGACGAGGCGCTGCCGATCGGCACGGCGCATCTGCGCGACGGCGCGGTGAAGCTGTCGAAGGGACGCAAGCAGCACGTGCTGGTGCGGGCGGCGTAGCGGCGCGAGTCCGCCGCTCCGTCGCTCCCGGACACCCCTCCCCCCATCATTCCGGCCGATCATGCACGACACCGCCCTGCCACACATCAGGACCGCCGTTCGCCACGAAACGGAGTGCAAGATATGCCGCCAGCCCGCAGTGCTGGACGGGCTGGTGGATTTCAACAAATCCGCCGAAGAAGCCAAGGGAAAGTTTCTACCGCTCTCCGGGATTCCCGTCTATTATCATAAATGCACGGCCTGCGGCCTGATATTTACGGTCTCTTTCGACGAGTGGAGCAAGGACGATTTTTTAAGATATATCTACAACGATCAGTACCATATTGTCGATCCAGACTATCTCCATGACCGGCCGGCCAACAACGCCAATCTGGTGTTCAATTTCACCCAGCCGGTCCCGCACGGCCAAATTCTCGATTACGGCGGCGGCAACGGCAAACTGGCGCAGATCCTGTCGGAGCGCGGCCGCTCCGCGCATTCCTGGGACCCGATGGAGAACGACGCCGCGCACCGGCCCAGTTCGATTTTTGACGTGGTGACCTGTTTCGAAGTTTTGGAACACACGCCCACGCCCATCGGCACGTTCCGCGAAATCCTGTCCTGCCTGAACGAACGCGGCGTCGTGCTGTTTTCGACCCTTGCCGTGAACCTGCCCGACCGGCAATCCGCCAATCTCTGGTACGTGGCGCCCCGCAATGGCCACGTCACGATCTACAGCCGGAAAAGCCTTGATCTGCTGGCCGGCATGCTCGGCTACCGGATGCATCATTTCAACGATCTTCTGCATCTCTGCTACCGGGAGCCGCCCGCCTGGCTGGCCCGCTGACCCCGGCGGCGGCAGGACGGGCGGCGTAGCCGCCCGCACCGCCGCCTTATTTGCCGCACCGACGGTCGATCTCGAACAATGCCTGGGCGCGTGAGACGCCGATGTCGGACAGCATGTGCTCATCCATCTCCAGGATGTAGCGCCGCGCCTGTCGCAACCGCCGTGCCTGCTGCCAGCGTGCCGCCCAGGCCGACAGCAATGCACGCCATCCTGCACGCCGCTGCCGCCGCCGCGTCGCGGAGAGTGCCAGTTGAACGACCGTCATCGCAGCCTCCTTGTGCAGCGCCGGATCGGACGGTGCCGGCAGCCAGTCCGCCGTGCCATCCGGTTCCTGCGCCGTCATCTCCGGTGAACCGTCACCGGCAGGATGGGCCGCGCGGTCGGATCAGGGAAACGAATTGACTTGATGAATGGCATCACGGATGCTGATGCCATGTCGCTGCCCGCCGGCCTCGATCCCGACCTGCTGCGCGCCTTCGCCTTCATCGCGGAGGAAGGCAGCTTCAC
>JAJZVE010000717.1 GCA_021845835.1 Pseudomonadota bacterium
CTGGAACAAGCGCCTGCATCCCGGCTGGGCGGCGCAGGCCGGCATCACCGCCGCGGCGCTGGCGCAGCAGGGGTTCGAGGGCGCGCGCCGCGCCTATGAGGGCCGCTTCGGCCTCTACGCGAGCCACCTGCAGGCGCATTACGACCCGGCCAACCTGCCGCTGGCGACGGCGGCGCTGGGCGAAACCTGGGAGATCATGCAGGTCGGCGTGAAGCCGTTCCCGGCCTGCCACTTCACCCATGCCTGCGCCGATGCGGCGATCGCGCTGCGCGCCGGCGGCCTCGATCCCGCCCGCATCGCCCGCGTGCGCGCGCTGGTGCCGGCCGAGGTGGTCAAGACGGTGTGCGAGCCGGTCGCCAACAAGCGCCGCCCGGCCAATTCCTATGACGCGCAGTTCTCCATCCCGTTCATCGTCGCGGCCTCGCTGCTGCGCGGGCGCTTCACGCTCGCCGAGCTGACGCAGGAGGCGATCCGCGATCCCGAGATCCTCGCGCTCGCCGACCGCGTGGACTACGAATGCGATCCGGATTCCGGCTTCCCGCGCTATTACTCCGGCGAAGTCGTCGTCGAACTGCAGGACGGCAGCACGCGCGGCCATCGCGAACACCAGAATCGCGGCTGCGGCGACCGGCCGCTGAGCGAATCCGACATCCGCCGCAAATACGACGACAACGCCGCCCGCGTCCTGGCCGCGCCGCGCGCGCAGCGGATCGCCGAGGCGCTGCTGTCGCTCGATGCGGCGCCGGACATGCGGGCGGTCGCCGCCCTGCTGGGCACGCGCTGACATGAGCGAGTCTGCCGCGCCGGAGGAGGCGCTGATCCTCGACAGCGTCACGCGCTTCCTCGACCGCGACGTGCGGCCCTATGTGAGGCAGTTGGAGCACGACGACGTCTATCCGGCCGAGATGGTCGAGAAGATGAAGGCGCTCGGCCTGTTCGGCGCCACCATCCCGGCCGAGTACGGCGGGCTGGGTCTGAACGCGCGCACCTACGCCAAGATCGTCGAGCAGGTCTCGTCCGTCTGGATGTCGCTGAGCGGCATCTTCAACTCGCACCTGATCATGGCGGCGGCGGTGCAGCGTTTCGGCACGCCGGCGCAGAAGGCGGCGTTCCTGCCTCACTTCGCGTCCGGCGAGCTGCGCGGCGGGCTTGCGCTGACCGAGCCGGATTGCGGCACCGACCTGCAGGCGATCCGCACCACGGCGCGGCGCGACGGCGACGACTACGTGGTGAACGGCACGAAGACCTGGATCTCCAACGGCATCCAGGGCCGCTGCTTCGCGCTGCTGGTCAAGACCGATCCCAGGGCCGAGCCGCGCCATCGCGGCATGAGCCTGTTCCTGGCCGAGAAGGGGCCGGGCTTCACCGTCAGCCGCAAGCTGGAGAAACTCGGCTACAAGGGCATCGATTCCGCCGAACTGGTGTTCTCCGACTTCCGCATCCCGGCCGACCGGCTGATCGGCGGCGAGGAAGGCCACGGCCTGCAGCATGCGCTGGGCGGGCTGGAACTGGGCCGCATCAACGTCGCCGCGCGTGGCGTGGGCGTGGCGCAGGCGGCGCTGGACGAGGCGGTGCGCTACAGCCAGGTCAGAAAGACCTTCGGCAAGCCGATCAGCCAGCACCAGGCGATCCAGTTGAAGCTCGGCGAGATGGCGACCCAGGTGCAGGCGGCGCGGCTGCTGGTGGAGCATGCGGCGTCCGCCTATGACCGCGGCGCGCGCTGCGACATGGAAGCGGGCATGGCCAAGCTGTTCGCGACCGAGGCGGCGGTGAACGTGTCGCTGGAATCCATGCGGATTCACGGCGGCTACGGCTACTCCAAGGAGTTCACGGTGGAGCGGCTCTATCGCGACGCGCCGCTGCTGGTGATCGGCGAGGGCACCAACGAGATGCAGCGCATCATCATCGCCAGGCAACTGATCGCGCGCAATCCGGTCTGAGCCGATGGGACCGCTTTCCGGCCTGCGCGTCATCGCCGTGGAGCAGTACGGCGCCGGTCCGTACGGCACCATGCAACTGGCCGATCTCGGCGCCGAGGTCATCAAGATCGAGAACCCGGCCGAGGGCGGCGACATGGCGCGGCGCGTCGGGCCGTTCTTCGCGGGGCCCGACGACAGCCATTTCTTCCAGAGCTTCAATCGCAACAAGCGCAGCCTGACGCTCGACCTGAAGCAGCCGGGCGCGCAGGCGGTGCTGCACGCGCTGGTCGCGCGCGCCGATGCGGTGCTGGACAATCTGCGCGGCGACCTGCCGGCGCGGCTCGGCCTGACCTATGACGCGCTGGCGCCGGTCAATCCGCGCATCGTCTGCACGCATCTGTCCGCCTATGGCCGCAGCGGATCGCGCGCGTCATGGCCGGGCTATGACTATCTGATGCAGGCGGAAGCGGGCTATCTGTCGCTGACCGGCGAGCCGGACGGGCCGCCCGCGCGCATGGGCCTGTCGCTGGTCGACCTGATGACCGGGCTGTTCGCCGCCTTCGCGCTGCTCGCCGGCGTGCTGGAGGCGCGGGCGACCGGCAAGGGCCGCGACCTGGATGTCAGCCTGTTCGACGCCGCCTTGCAGAATCTCGGCTATCTGGCGGCGTGGTACCTGAATGCCGGGCATATGCAGGGGCGCGAGCCGCGCTCCGGCCATCCGTCCCTGGTGCCGAGCCAGCTTTACCGCACCGCCGACGGCTTCATCTTCATCATGTGCAACAAGGAGAAGTTCTGGCCGGTGCTGTGCGGCCTGCTCGGCCATCCCGAATGGGGCACGGATGCGCGCTTCCGCAGCTTCAAGGACCGGCTGGCGAACCGGGCGCTGGTGAACGGGATGCTCGATGCGGCGCTGGGTGCGCGCACCACGGCGGAATGGCTGGCGCTGTTCGCCGGGCGCGTGCCGGCGGCGCCGGTGAACGACCTGCGCGCGGCGCTGGACAATCCCTTCGTCGCCGAGCGCGACCTGATCCGCCGCTTCCGCCGCGACGACGGCGAGGGGCTGCGCATGGTGGCCACGCCGATCCGCGCCGAGGGCGAGGCGCTGCCGCTGCGCGCCGCCCCGGCGCTCGGCGCCGATACCGATGCGGTCCTGCGGGAAGCGGGGTTTTCCGACGACGCGATCCGCGATATGCGCGCGCAGGGCATCGTCTAGCGAAGGGGAACGCCGTTCATGTTGCAGGATGCGGAGTCCATCACCGTCCGCCGGTTGGCCGGCGCGATCGGGGCGGAGGTGTTCGGGGTCGATCTGTCGCGCGACCTGGATGACGCGACGGTCGCGGCGCTGCGGAAAATCTGGCTCGAACACGGCGTCATCTTCTTCCGCGACCAGGACCTGCCGCCCGGCCGGTTCCTGGCGCTGGCGCGGCGTTTCGGGCAGGTGATCGAATATCCGTTCCTGTGCGGGCTGGACGACTATCCGGAAATC
>JAJZVE010000718.1 GCA_021845835.1 Pseudomonadota bacterium
GAGCGCGCCATCGCCCTCGCCCCCGACAGCCAGGCCGCCGATCTGGCGCAGCAAAATCTCGCGCTGCTGGAAGCCGGGCCGGAGCGGCGGTGAAGAATTCATCCACAGATTGCACAGATTACACAGATTTATAAAAACAGCAGATCAAGACACCAGAACGAATGGAGTCTGGGCCCTCAAGAATCCCCTCATTTTCGCTGACGGCTGGGGTAGGTGCGATTCGGCTGCGTCGGATAGTTGCTTCGGCTCATGTCGGGTTGGAGCATCGAAGCGGGCAAGCTGGGGCAGTCGCGCTCGGCTTAAAGCGGTCCGTGGGTTCATTGGCGAACTCTACGGGCATGACCTGCACGCCAAGCGGGTGGAGGCGCTTGCCGGCGCGACGCCTGGCGTGATGACGGGGGCTTCGCTGGCGGTCGCGATGATCGGCCAGGCGCTGGCGCAGGCACGCGGCCTGGTCACGCTGGCGCTGGACCGGCGGCGCGGCGGAGATCGACGTGCCGGTGCCGGCGCGCTCGATGTCGGCATCGGCATGACCGAGCGCTACTGGGCGCCCGCGCCGCCGCACGCCCACCGCGCGGCGGTGCCAGCGCACTGATCTGCGGCCCTGGTGCGCGCCGGGGCCAAGAACAACCCCATGAACCAATCGGGGATTTTTTTCGCCATTCCGCGGTGCGGCGAAGCCCGCGAATCCGGAACTGACCGTTCGCGACATATTGTTCCGCAAGGACGGGCGCAGCGCCGTGCTGCGCATGGACGCGGCAGGATGCCAATCATCGCGTGTTGATACGATGTCATGAGTGTCCTGTTTCCGTGCCCTGGGGAGGGGTTTGGCCGGCGGCGGCGGACTGTCAACTCCATGCACATAAAGGATCGCCGATCGGCGCATCCCTGGTGCTGCCCGACGAGCGGGGCGCGTCGGCAGCGCTGAAGCCTGTTGCGCTATAGCGCCGGATGCGCCGATAAATACCAGTTCGAGAACATCCCGGCGGTGGATCATGACGAGCTATATCCTGCCGACCATCGTGAGCAATGTGCAGGTCAACACCACCCACGGGCTGGTGCTGGGGCCAGGCGACGACCTGAGCATCACTGCAGGTGGTACGGCGTTCGATACGCAGGTCAACGGCGCCGGCCTCGCGCTACTCGCGCTACAGGTTCACGTCTCATCCGGCGGCTCGGCGGTCGGGACCACGATAGCGGGCGGGCTGATGTTGGTCGAGTCTGGCGGCTACGCCAGCGGCACCATCGTCAGTTCCGGTGCCCAAGAGCAAGTCGAAAACGATGGCAGAGCTTACGGCGAGGTGATTCGGTCGGCCGGCCTGTTCAACGTCATTGCGGGCGGCTTCGTCAGCGGCGCGACGGTCAGTGCCGGCGGTGAGTTCATAGATTTCAACGGCGGCGACCTCGGCACTATCATCAGTTCGGGCGGCGCGGAGAAGGTTGAAAACGGCGGGGTCGCCGATTCGGTTCAGGTCGATAACGGCGGCACCCTGATTCTTTTCAACCAGATCGGCACAGTGACTGTTTACAGTGCCGGCGTCTTCGTCAGCACCGATCCGGGCTATTCGGGACTTCCAGGGTACGGACTGGCCGGTTCGGCGGTCAACCCGGTGGTCGCCAGCGGCGGCTCGATCATGTTCTGGGGCGGCGTGGTCAGCGGTCTGACCGTGCAGAGCGGCGCCATCGAGTATATCGGCGGTTCCTTCACCGCCTTCACCGGCGAAACTGGCATCGCCACTGGCGAGACGCTGAGCAACAACGTCGTCTCCCGCGGTGTCACCGAATATGTCGAGAGCGGCAACACGGTCACGTCCGGCTCGGTCGCCTCGACCGGGGAGGAGATCGTCTTCGGCAGCGCGGTTTCGACCACGGTGAACCTGAGCGGGCAGCAGCTTGTCGAAAGCGGCGGCATCGCCAGCAGCACGGTGGTCAACGGCGGCACGCAAACGGTGCTGGCGGGCGGCTCGGCGAGCGGCCCCACCATCGGCTGGGATCTGACGACGCAGAGCCACGGGCTGCTGACCCTCGGCGGCAGCGCCACCTCGATCACGCTCACCCAGGGCGGCAGCGCCTATGTGCTCGCCGGCGGCTTCGATACCAACGCCATCGTGCGCAGCGCCGGCGTGCTGCTGATCAGTTCCGGCGCCATCGACGCGCTGGCGTCGATCTCCAAGGGCGGCATCGAAAGCGTGCTGTTCGGCGGCACCGCCGACAACGCCGCGGTGCATGCCTCGGGGGCCGAGCAGGTGTTTCTCGGCGGGCTGGAGCGCAGCGTCATCGTCAGTTCCGGCGGGCTGCTGCACAACACCGGCGGCATCGACAGCCTGACCGCGATCAGCACCGGCGGCCTGGAGGTGGTGGATAATGGCGGCGTCGCCATTGGCGCCGTGGTCAGCAGTGGCGGGCGGATCGTGCTGATCGGACATACCGGCACGATCAATTACAGCAAGCTCGGCGTCGTCCAGTCCACCGATGCGCCGGGCGGCGGCGCTGTCGGCACCGCCTCGGTCGGCACCATCGAAAGCGGCGGCGCGGTGCTGTTCGACGGCGGCGTCGCCAGCGGGCTGCTGATCCTGAGCGGGGCGACCGAGGAGATCGGCGGCAGCTTCGCGATCAGCGGATTGAGCGCGGTGGCCAGCGGCGAGTCGATGTTTGGCAACATTGTCTCCGCCGGCATCGTCGAACTCGTCGCCGCGGCCAATGCGGTGACATCGACGAGCGTGCTGTCGGGTGGCAGCGAGACGATCAGCGGCGGCAGCGCCGCGGCCACCAGCGTCCAGTCGGGCGGGGTGCAGGCCGTGCTGTCGGGCGGCACAGCCAACGCCACGCTGCTGCTGTCGGGCGGCAGCGAGAAAGTGTCCGCCTCCGGCCTGTCGGAGTTCGCAATCCTGTCCGGCGGCAGTGCCACGGTGACGAGCGGCGGCGTGGCGAGCGCAACCCAGGTCGCCAGCTCCGGCGTGCTGAACGTCAGCGGCGGCAGCGCGGTGGCCGCCACGATCGGCGTGGCCGGCAGTGCCGTGGTCCAGGCGTCCGGCAGCCTCGCCGCCGCCACGGTCAGCGGCTCCGCCAGCCGCATCGTCGTCAGCAGCGGCGGCAGCGACAGCGGCGCGACGCTGCGCGCCGGCGGCGCGATGGTGGTGTCCTCGGGCGGCGAAGCCGATGCCACGCAGATCAGCGCCGGTGGCACCGAGACGCTGTCGGCCGGCGGCATCGGCTCGGGCGCGACGCTGCTCTCGGGCGGGGTGCAAACCCTGTCCGGTGGCACCGCCATTGCGGCCCAGGTCGATGCCGGCGGACAGCAAAAGGTGCTGGCCGGCTTCGCCAGCGCCACCGCGATCGGCTCGGGCGGGGCGCAGACTCTCGTGGGCGGCAGCGCCGGGGCGGACAGCGTGACGCACGGCGGC
>JAJZVE010000719.1 GCA_021845835.1 Pseudomonadota bacterium
CTCCACCGCGGCGATCTCCTCCGCCGCCGCGACACCGCGCGCCGTCTCGATCTGCGCGATCACCAGCGTACGGCGGTGCGCCATGGCGATCTTGTCGGCCGGCGCGCCCGGCGCATAGTCGTCGTGCGCCATGCCGAATCCGGCGCCGCGCATGCCCTGCGGCGGATAGCGGGTGAAGGAGACGATGTCCTTCGCCTGCGCGACGGACTCCACCATCGGCACCATGATGCCCATGGCGCCTGCATCCAGGCAGCGGGCAATGAAATGGTATTGCGTGGTCGGCACGCGCACCATCGGCACCACGCCAATGCCGCGGCAGGTCGCCATCTGCAGCTTGATCGCATCGATCCCGACACCGCTGTGCTCCATGTCATAGAGCACGAATTCGGCACCAGACGCGGCGGCGATCTGGGCGATGCCAGCAGTGAAGAACTCGAACACCATCATCCCGAAGGCGGACCCGCCCTCAACGAGTCGGTGTTTTACCGGATTGTCGCGCATTGGACGCTTCCCCTCGATATCTGTGGATGCCAACAAGTGATTTGACGTGTTCATGCAGTGAGAGTCGCCGAACGGCTCCGGCACCAATACGTCGAAGCGCCTGCTGCGCGGTTCGTCACGCACGGACGCGGTGGCGTTCGCATGCACCAGGTCGAGGAAGCGCGCGTGTCGGTTGACCGTGGCACAGCGGTGAAGATTGGATTGCGCGCGATCTCGACGATCACAAAGTGAAAGGCCATGTCGCTGCGCTTGAAATCAGGCAGGCACGCCAGCGCCCCGCGATTCCTGGCCAGTGCCTGCCGAAGCCGTTCGATGCCGGCCGGGCCGGCCGCTGCCGCCGCCTGCCGCGCCAGTCCGGCTTCCAGCAAGTCGCGCGCGTCCTGCAGGTAGCGCATGCTGGCATGTTCATTCAGCCAGTGGCCGACAGCGGCATCCCGGCTCGCGTCCATGCTGGCCGCACTCGGGCGCACGACGCGACTGCGCTCCCCGCCGCTGACGGCGATAAGGCCTGTGCGCTCCAGCGACAGCCATGCTGCGCGCACCGCCGGGCGGCCGGCGCCGAACCGCTCCATCGGCGCGACGCGGAACTGGCCTGATAGGATCAACCGATCCGCGATCTCCCGGTAGAACTTGCGACGCTGGATGAGATCGCTCATCGTGCTCCAGCTGGCATGCCTGTCGACTTATCATGTCAGCATGCCGCCGTCGGCCGGTCAAGCGGCGCTTGCCCTCGGAATACGCCCGCTCCGGGATAGAATCCGTGCCAGGGGTACGAGAATCGAAGAAGACACGGTAAGCCGCGCAGCAGATCACGGGCGTGCGGAGCAGCAGACCTGGCAACCGGGAGCAGAAATATAAAGCAGGCAGGAGAAATCCGTAACGCGACATTCCATATTTGGCGAACAAGAATCCTCATATGAAATGACACGGCTTGCTATGTCGCCCCACGCATTGAGCAGTGCGCCCGCCCTGCTGCGCCATTTTGGGTGAACGTTCCGCACCCGCCGGTCTGGACGGCGCTGCGGGCCGGCATCCTGGGCGTCGTCATGCACCCGGACGCGGTCCCACGAAGCGGTGATGGGCACGGCCGGGTTGGTCTTGCTGGCGGTGTCGTGATGTGGTGACCGCGTCTGCGGTGCCCTCAGCCGGCGAAGCGTGCTTCCGGCACGCCGCGGATGCCGAGACCGTGGATCGCGAACAGCGAGCCGCGCAGCACGCCATCCCCTGGGAAGCGCGGCAGCGGCGGCTTGGCCATCGAGGTGACGTACAGGATGTCCAGGTCGGGACCGCCGAACATCACGCTGGTCACTTTCTTCACCGGCATGTCGATCACGCGGTCGACGGTGCCGTCCGGTCGGTAGCGCACCAGCTGGCCGACATAGACATGCGCGCTCCAGACACAGCCTTCCGCATCCACCGTCGCGCCGTCAAAGCCGCCACCATCGGTTTTCGGGCGCGTGCAGAAGGTCCGCTTGTTGACGATCGCGCCGGTGCGCTGGTCGTAGTCATAGGCGGAGATCTCGCCCGACCAGGTGTCGGTGAAATAGAAGGTGCCGCCGTCGGGGCTCCAGCACGGGCCGTTGCTGACGACGATGCCACTGTCGAGTCTGGTCACCTTCAGGTCCGGGTCGAGACGGTACAGCGCCCCGTTCGGCCCTTCCTCCTGCGTGTCCATCGAGCCGGCAATGAAGCGACCCTGCCGGTCCACTTTGCCGTCGTTCAGGCGGTTGTTCGGGCGGTCCGGCTCGGGATCATGGATCGGCGTGACCTCGCCGGTCCTGAAGTCGAGGAAATGGAAGCCACGTGCGAGCGAGACGACGGCACCTCCCGACTTGCGCAGACACATCGAGCCGATCTTCTGCGGCACGTCCCATGCACGCACCTCCCGCCCGTCCGTGGTGCAGCGGAACACGCGCCCGTCGAAACTGTCGATCCAGTAGAGGCGCTGTTCCTCCACGTCCCACAGCGGGCCTTCGCCAAGCGTGGTCTTCACGTCCACCAGCACGTCGATGCGCATTTGCCTTCCCTCCTCGCTTGTCAGCCGCGGAACCGCGGTTCCGGCAGGCCGCGCACGCCCAGCCCATATACGGCGAACAGCCCGCCCGCCTCGCGCTCCTGCCGCCGCTGCCCGCGAAATGGCCGCGCCATCGACGTCACGTAGAGAATGTCGAGATCGGCGCCGCCGAAGCTCATGCTGGTGATGCTGTCCACCGGCATGCCCAGCAGCCGGTCGATGGTGCCGTCCGGGGCGAAGCGGACCAGCCGGCCGCCATAGACCTCCGCGCTCCAGACATAGCCTTCGGCATCGACCGTGGCGCCGTCTGGATAGCCGCGCAGATGTCCTTCGAAATCGGCGAAGACGCGGCGGCTCAGCAGGCTGCCGGTGGCGGTGTCGTATTTGTAGGCCCAGATCCGTCGCGTCCAGGAATCCGCAAAGTAGAAAGTGCCGCCATCGGGGCTCCAGCATGGGCCGTTGCTGACGATGATCCCGCTCTCAAGCTGCGTCACGGCCCGGTCGGGATCGAGGCGATAGAGACCGGCCAGCGGCTCCTGCTCCTCATAATCCATGTAACCGGCGATGAAGCGTCCCTGGCGGTCCACCTTGCCATCGTTCATCCGCGTGCGGCGGATGTCGCGCTCTGGATCGGCAATCGGCGTGAGCGCACCGGACTCGAAGTCGAAGAAGTGGAAGCCATTGCGCAGCGATACCACCGCGCCGCCGCCTTCGCGCAGGCACATCGAGCCGATATGCTCCGGCAGTTGCCATGTCTTGCGGTCCCCGCCGCGCGCATCGGCGCGATGGATCGCGCCGCCATGGCTGTCGATCCAGTAGAGCCGCTGCTCCTTCACATCCCAGAGCGGGCCCTCGCCCAGTTCGTCGCACGAGTCGCCGAGACGTTCG
>JAJZVE010000720.1 GCA_021845835.1 Pseudomonadota bacterium
CGACATAGGCCTCGACCACCGCCGGCGCGGCAAGGATCTCCTCCGGCCGGCCCTCGGCGATCATGGCGCCGTGGTCGAGCACGATGACGCGCCCGGCGAAGCTGCGCACGACCTTGAGGTTGTGCTCGATGACAAGGAAGGTCAGGCCGCGCCGGTTGAGTTCGCGATACAGCCCGATGGCGCGCGCCACCTCGCTGGGGTTGAGGCCGGCCATCACCTCATCGAGCAGGATGATGTCGGGTTCCATCGCCAGCGCGCGCGCCACTTCCAGCCGCCGCCGCTCGCTGAGCGTGAGTTCGCTCGCCTTGCGGGCGGCACGGTCGAGCAGGCCGACTTCTTCGAGGACGACGAGCGCCTTCGCTTCCGCCGCGCGCAGCGAGCGGAGGCGCGCGAAGGCGCCGATCATGGCGTTCTCCAGCACGGTCAGGCCGACCAGGGGACGCGCGATCTGGAACGTCCGGCCCATGCCGAGCCGCGCGCGCCGGTGCGGTTCCAGCCGGTTGATGAGCGCGCCGCGCAAGCGGATTTCGCCGCTGCTCGGCGCCACCTGGCCGGTGAGCAGGTTGAACAGCGTGGTCTTGCCGGCACCGTTCGGCCCGATGATGCTGACGACCTCGCCCGCCCGCAGATCGAACGAGACGCGATCGACGGCGAGCAGCCCGACGAACCGCCTGGAGACGTTGCGCACCGACAGGAGGGCGTCGGTCATTGCGGCCTCCGGCCGATGGCGCCGAGGAGGTCGGTCACGGCGCCGGCGACGCCGCGCCTGAAGAACCGCGCCGCCAGCACCATGACCGCGCCGAGGATGACCAGGTCGGCGCCCGGCCAGGACGCGGTGATATTGGCGCGCAGAGCATTCTCGATCGGCACGATCAGCGCGGCGCCGAGGATGGGGCCGATGAGCGTGCCGATGCCGCCGATGAGCGCGAGCAGGGCGAACCGCACGCCGACATCGGGCAGGCTGAACACGGTCGGCGGGTCAATGAAGCGCAGATACATGGCGAACAGGGCACCGCCGATCGCGGTGAGCGCGGCGCTGATCGCCATCCCCTTGAGCTTCGCGCCCAGCACGTCGATGCCGGCGGCGCGGGCCGCGTCCTCGTCCTCGCGCAGCGCCAGCAGCGCATAGCCGAGCCGGCTGCGCTGCAGCAGCAGCGCCGTGCCCGTGACCAGCACGAGGTAGGTGAACATCAGCATGCCGTAACGCCAGCGCTGCACGAAAATCATGTTGGCGAAGCCGGCGTGGAACGGGATCAGGATGCCGCGCGGCCCGTTGGTTGGCCAGTTGAGGTAGTTCACCAGCACGAAGGCCACCTGGTTGAACGCCATCGTCGCGATGGCGAAGAACGGGCCGCGCAGGCGGAAGGTCGGCCAGGAGATCAGCAGGGCGACCGCCGCGCCGAGCGCCGTCCCGCCAAGCAGGCCAAGCCACGGCGAGACGCCGGCGTCGGTATAGAGGATGGCGGCGACATAGGCCCCGACCCCGAAGAAGACGCCGTGCCCGAGCGAGAACTGCCCGCCGAAGCCGCCGATGATGTTCCAGGCGCCGGCAAGCCCCGCCATCAGGTAGGTGAAGATGAGGATGTCGAGCCAGTAGCTGTCGCCGAGCGCAAGCGGCAGCGGCAGCAGCACGACCGCCATGCCAGCCACGAACTTCGCCAGCACGCGCGGCCCGGTTTCAATGACCGGGCGGTACGCGGGAGCGGCCGCGACCAGGGCCGCGGACTGGGCGTCACTGCTGGCCACGGAAGCCGACCTCCTCGGCGCCGACCTGGCCGAGCAGTCCGGCCGGACGGAGGATGAGAACCGCGATGAAGATCACGAACCAGATCGCCTGGCGCAGCGCGGGGTCGATGTAAAAGCCCGCGAACGCCTCGACGACGCCCACCATGAGGCCCCCCATGTAGGCGCCCCACAGGCTGCCGAGTCCGCCCAGCACCACGACGGCGAACGCGGCGAGGATGAAGTTGCTGCCGATCTCCGGCGAGAGCGTGAAGATCGGCGCCAGCAGCGCGCCTGCGACCCCGGCGAGCGCGGCGCCGGTACCGACGGTGAGCAGGAACACGCGCTCGACGTCGATGCCCATCGCGCGCGCGGCGCGCTTGTCCTGGATCACGGCGCGCACGGCGCGGCCGGGCATGGTGTCGCGCAGGAACAGATGCAGCGCGACCGTGATCGCGGTCAGCGCCACCAGCACCACCAGCCGCGCGACATTGACGTTGACGCCCGCGAAGGCGATGACAGTGCGGGCGAACGGCCAGTCGATGCTCAACGCCTCGCCCTGCGTGGCGCCCAGCACCAGGTTCTGGAACAGCAGCACCAGGCCGAACGTCGCGAACACCTGCATCATCGGCTCGTCCTGCAGCGGCGCCAGGACCAGCCGCTGCAGGACGACGCCAAGCGCGAACAGCGCCGGCGCGACGATGAGGATCGCGACGTAGGAGTCGATGCCGAAGCGGACGTAGAGCCAGTACGTGCCGTACATCGCCAGCATGACCAGCTCGCCCTGGGCAAAGTTGACGATGCGGACCACCCCGAAAATGAGGTTCAGCCCGAGCGCGACCAGGCCATAGACCGCGCCCAGCAGAATCCCCGCGACCAGGATGTCGAGGATCTGGCTCATTCCCCGTCCGCCGCGCTCATGCCGCGTCCGTTCACGTCCGGCGCGACAGCGGGACGAGCTTCGCGGCCGGTGCGGCGGCAGTGGCCGGGAACACCGTCACCGGCCTGCCCGACTGCCATTGGATCGTGGTCGGCACGGCGCGCGTGTTCTGGAAATGCTCGTCGAACTTCACGCCGAAGCCGGTGGCGTAGCTGTGCAGCGGCCGGTCCATGCCGGCTGCCGCGGCGCGCACTTTCGCGACCTCCGTGCTGCCGGCGGCGGCGATCGCTTCGAGCAGGATCTGCAGGCCGACATAGGCCGTCATCCCTTGCGGCGCGATCGGGTCGTGGCCGAATTTCTTCACGTAGGCATCGGCGTAGGCCTGCGCCCCGGGGCCGAAGCTCGCGGCCACGTCCGGCCGCGGATAGGAGACCACGAGCAGCCCCTCCAGGTACTGTGCGCCGAGCGAGCTCAATGTCTCGGGCGTGTCCCCGGTGGCGACGAACAGCATCGACCTGGGCGCGAATCCCTGGTCGCGCGCGGTGCGCAGCAGCAGGTTGCCGTCCGGCACGTAGCCGGTCTGGATGTACGTATCCGGGTCGGCGCGTTTGGCGCGCAGCACCGAATCGGTCAGGTCGAGCGCCCGCGCCGAGTGCGCGCCCATGCCGAGCACCTTCGCCCCCGCCGCCTCCAGCAGCTTGCGCTGCAGCTCGGCGATCGAGGTGCCGTAGATCGAGTCCTCGTGCTCGATCCAGACCGCAAGACCTTTCACGTCCCTGTTCAGCGCCGGGGCGATCAGG
>JAJZVE010000721.1 GCA_021845835.1 Pseudomonadota bacterium
CGCCAGCGCAGAGAATGCCGAGTGCGACCTGAGCCGTGAGGTTCGCCGCGACGATGAACGCGCCATTCGGATCCGCCACACTGCCATAGGACACGATCCCCGTAGTCAGCCAGGTCAGCGCGAGCGCATAGGTCTGATACTGGCGGACCCTGGTGCCGACGAAGGCGCACGCCCCCGCCCACAAAGCCATCGCAAGATCGAAAGCCAGCGGCCTCTGCGCGAACAGCGCGACGATGACGATGCCGGCCGCCGCCCCCATGATCGTGCCGATCATGCGGTAGAACGATTTGACGAAGGCATGGTCGAGCGAGGGAACACTCACGGTCAGCACCGTCCACGCCGCCCATCTCGGCGTGTCGAGATGCAGCGACATGGCGAGATAGAGTGCCAGCAACGACGCCGCCGACGTGCGTAGCGCGAAAGCCGCGTCCGATGGCAGGTCGCGCAGCAAGTCCGCTGCGGCACCGCGCAGGCTCTGCGTGGCGGATGAGGATTGAAGGGCACTCATGGCGCATGAGAGGTATTCGCGACCGCAACCGCGAGTTAGTCCTCGCACCGACTTAGACTTATACGCAATCAATGCTGAATGGCGCGGTATCTATCCGGCGAAACTATCGATTGGGTACAATTGGTGTGCTGGTACGTTGGTTGGCGGAGACATACTGGAATAGCGACAGGCTGAATTCAGACGCTGTCTTGACTTATTTTGGCCAAGGCGCGAGGCTTGATCACCAAGATATTGTAATTTTTGGTTACCGTAATCACGCCCTGTATGCGTAGGGAATAGAGCTGGCGGGAGACGGTTTCGATGGTCAGGCCGAGATAATCGGCGAGATCGACGCGGGTCATCGGCAGCCGCAGGCCATTTTGTACGTCATCATGCGACATTGTCCGCCGGTACCAGTCATCGAGAAAACTTGCGACCCGTGCGATCACGCTTTTGCGACCAAGCAGCAGCATATGCTCCTGTGCGATGATGACTTCATGTAATGCGATATCCAGCAGGCGGTGCGCAAGCGCAGGATAGCGGGAGATGGCGTTGCGCATTTCCACACGGTCGAACCGACACAGTCGCATGTCGGTGATGGCATCGGCGCTGAACATATAGTGGTCTTCTGCGGCAAGCCCTACGAAGGCGCCGACGCTGACGAAGCCGGTCGAGTACGACTGCGGCGAGGTTTTCCCGCAGATGAGCGAGGCGGGACGTGCCAGGGGTCAGCAGGATGTTGGGCGCACTACGCAAGGGGGCCGCTCGGCGCGCGGGCCCGCGGGTCTGCGACGGATGGATTTCGCCGGAGCTCATGCGGGCGCCAGCGATGACAGCTGGCTCGCCAGCCATCGGGTGGCCGGGCCGAACTCGACGCCGGCCTTCCAGACCAGGTCGTAGACCAGACGGCGCCGGGCCAGACCGGTATCGGCCATGTTCAGGGCGACGAGGCCACCGGCGGCGACCTCCGGCTCGACCAGATGCGCCGGAAGACTGCCCCAGCCCAGTCCCGCGCGGATCATGGCGTGTTTGGCCCCGAGATCGCTGGTGCGCCAGGTTTCGGCGGCGAGCACGCCGAACTCCCGGCTCTCGGCCGGCCCGGCGCGGTCGGTGAGCACAATCTGCACATGCCGGCGCAGATCGTCCCATTCGATCCGGTCGACGCCGGCCGCCAGCGGATGATCGGGCGCAGCTACCAGGATCAGATCGATATCCAGCACCGCCGTGCGCTCGAAGTCCGGGTGGTTCGCCATCAGCGAGGCGAGCAGGCCGATCCCGTGGGATCCGTTCCGCACCGCCGCCACCGACGCGGACAGGTTCTCGACCATGATCCGCAGCGGCACGCCCGGCCAGGCGTCGCGAAATCGCCCCACCACCGGCAGCAGCAACGGCATGGGGAACTGCCCGTCGACCACGAGACGCACCTCGGGCTCCACATCCGACCGCAACATCCGCGCCAGCTCGCTCATGCGCGCCAGGTTGTGCGCCACCTGGCGCGCATGAGGCAGCAATGCCTTTCCGCCAACGGTGAGGACCGGGCGATACAGGCTGCGGTCGAACACCGGAAAGCCGACGAGGTCCTCCAGCTTGTCGATCGCATAGGTCACCGCGGGCTGGGTGCGGTTCAGGCGCCGCGCCGCTGCTGAGAAACTGCCCGCGTCAACGACGGCGAGGAATGCGTCGATCTGGCTGAGGCTGATGGCGGACAGGCTATCCATAATCTTTGATTATGATGTTAGCAGGTTTTTTGCCAGAATATTTTTGCCTTCTCCGGTGGCATATCGAGTCCGTCCTGGAAATGGAGTGAGCGATGTCAAACCTTCTTGTTCTTCAGAACAGCGCGAACCTGGAGACGTCGGTCAGCCGCAGGCTGGTCGACACCTTCGTTGAAACCTATGTCCGGCGCCATCCGGACGTGGAGATCGTCCACCGCGACCTCGCCCGAAATCCCCTGCCGCACCTCTCGCCGTCCCTGGCCGCTGCGCTGCTGCCCGGGCAGGGCGCCGCCACGCCCGACATCGGGTTGGCCGATATTCTGACGGAGGAGCTAGAGGCGGCGGACATCATCGTCATCGGCGCCCCCTTCTACAATTTCGCCATCCCCTCGACTCTCAAGGCGTGGCTCGACCACGTCGTCCGCGTCGGCCGCACCTTCGCCTATGTGAACGGCGCCCCGCGGGGCCTGCTCCCTCCCGGGAAAAAGGTGATCGCCTTCGTCGCGAGCGGGGGCGCCTATGCCGAGGGGTCGGCGTCCGCGATGGACTTCGTGTCCCCCTACCTGCGGTTCATCTTCGGGTTCATGGGCGTGACCGATGTCGAGATCGTCCGGGCCGAGTGGCAGGCTGTGCCCGAGCGCGGGACCAGTTCGGCGCAGGCGGCGGTCGACCGCGCGCGGAACCTGGCCGCGCAAATCGGAACGCCGATCTCCCCCGACCAGCGGCCAGACGAAACCGTCCCGCGCCGCTCAGGCCTTGCGGCGAGCCTGTGAAAACACCGTCTCGACAAGCTGGTCGGCATAGGCGTGCGTCAGGGGATGCACGCCTGTGAGAAGATGAAAATACAGGCTGCCGAAGACCTGATCGACAATGATCTCCGGGTCGATCTCAGCGGGAAAGGATCCGTCTGACTGGGCCTTGCGGATGTCCGCAATCGTCCCGGCGCGGCGCGGCAGGATGTAGGCCTGATTAATCCTGATCTGCAGCTCCGCGTTGTGCTGCGCCTCGCCGATCAACCCGGCCATCACCCGGCCGAAGAAACCATTGAGGGCGTCGACAAGACGTCTCGCCTTGAATTGGACGGACGCTTCCAGGGACAGATCGGCCGGTGGATCGAGGGTGGGTTCGATCCGTTCCTTCACCATGGCGAGCACGATGTCGGCCTTGGTTCCCCACCACTTGTAGAGTGTGGGCGTTCC
>JAJZVE010000722.1 GCA_021845835.1 Pseudomonadota bacterium
TCGGGGTCGGCGGTGACGCGCACCTCCGCCGCGATGCCCTCGCGCGCGGCGGCGACCGCCAGGGCGCGCGAGGCCGAGGCGAGATTGCCGCTGCCGTAATCGATGACCGCGACCCTCATGCGCGCGTGTCTGCCGCCAGGTCCGGCCGGCGGGCGAGCAGCCGGGCGAACGCCGCGTCGGCGTCGCCCGCCGCGACCACGTGCGCCAGCAGATAGCCGCGGCGCGCCAGCGACCAGCGCACCAGGTCGTGCCCGAACAGGCCGAGCGCCCAGGCGAGCGCCAGGTGCAGCGGCCAGAGCAGATTGTCGGCGGGGATGAGGGCGATCAGCACGTCGGCGCACAGCGCCAGCACGCCCGCGATCCAGGCGCGCTGCGCCAGCAGCCAGAGCGGGCCGAACACCAGCGCACCCCAGGCAAACCCCTCGCGCACCAGCACCGGCGGGCGCCGCGGGCGGAGATGGGCGGTATAGACGTTCACAGCGTCCCCTTGGTGGACGGCACCGCGTCGGCCGCGCGCGCGTCCAGTGCCACGGCCATGCGCAGCGCCCGCGCCGTGGCCTTGAAGCACGCCTCCGCGACGTGATGCGCGTTGCTGCCGGCCCGCGCCGTGACGTGCAGGTTGAGGGCGGCGTTGAAGGCGAAGGCGCGGAAAAATTCCTCGAACAACTCGGTGTCCATGTCGCCGATCTTCGCCGCGCGGAAGGCGACCGACCAGGCCAGGAACGGCCGGCCCGACACATCGACCGCCGCTTCGGCCAGCGCGTCGTCCATTGGCACCAGGGCATGGCCGAAGCGGGTGATGCCGCGCTTGTTGCCGACCGCCTGCGCCAGCGCCCGGCCGAGCAGGATGCCCACATCCTCCGTCGTATGGTGAAAATCGACGTGCAGGTCGCCCTTGGCCTGCACCGCCAGGTCGAACAGCGCGTGGCGGGCGAGGGCGGTGAGCATGTGGTCGAGGAAGCCGATTCCCGTGGCGATGTCCGCCTTGCCCGCGCCGTCGAGGTCGAGGCTGAGGCGGATGTCGGTCTCGGTCGTGGTCCGGGTCAGGTTGGCGCTGCGCGGCATGCGCCAGCACTAGCGAAATCGCGCGGCGGCGGCAAACGCCGCGCCGTCCGCGCCGCCGCGTGTCAAATCCACGGGACAGCCCCGCGCCGCAAGCAGCCGTCTTGCCGGAGGGACGGCAGGGCGCCATCTACCGCTCCCATGCAAGCATTTTCCCCCTCCCCCCACGACCCGGTCGGCTGGCACGGCACCACGATCCTGTGCGTCCGCCGCGCCGGTTCCGTCGCCATGGCCGGCGACGGGCAGGTCAGCCTTGGCCAGACCATCGTGAAAGGCAACGCGCGCAAGGTGCGCCGCATCGGCGCCGGCAACGTGCTGGCCGGATTCGCCGGCGCGACCGCCGATGCCTTCACCCTGCTGGAACGGCTGGAGGCGAAGCTGGAGCGGTTCCCGAACCAGCTTGAGCGCGCCTGCGTTGAACTCGCCAAGGACTGGCGCACCGACCGCTATCTGCGCCGCCTGGAAGCGATGATGGCGGTCGCCGACCGCGAGCACAGCTTCACGCTGACCGGCAACGGCGACGTGCTGGAGCCGGAGGGCGGCATCATCGCCATCGGCTCGGGCGGCAATTTCGCACTCGCCGCCGCGCGCGCGCTGATCGATGTGCCGGAGCTGACCGCCGAGGAGATTGCCCGGCGGGCGATGAAGATTGCCGGCGATATCTGCGTCTATACCAATTACAACGTGATCGTCGAAACGATCTCGTAAGGACGGATCATGGAAGTCCCGACCTATTCGCCGCGCGAAATCGTCTCCGAGCTCGACCGCTTCATCGTCGGCCAGCACGACGCCAAGCGCGCCGTCGCGATCGCGCTGCGCAACCGCTGGCGCCGCCAGCAACTGCCGGAGGCGCTGCGCGAGGAGGTGGTGCCGAAGAACATCCTGATGATCGGCCCGACCGGCTGCGGCAAGACGGAAATCGCGCGCCGCCTGGCGAAACTCGCGCAGGCGCCGTTCCTGAAGGTGGAGGCGACGAAGTTCACCGAGGTCGGCTATGTCGGCCGCGACGTGGAGAGCATCGCGCGCGACCTCGTCGATGTCAGCATCAACATGCTGCGCGACGCCAGCCGCAAGGAAGTGCAGGCCAAGGCCGAACTCGCCGCCGAGGAGCGGCTGATCACCGCCCTGGTCGGCGACAAGGCCGCCGCCGACACGCGCTCGAAATTCCGCCGCATGCTGCGCAACGGCGAGATCGAGCAGCAGGACGTTGACGTGAGCGTGGCCGAATCGCCGTCCAATCCGATCGGCCAGATCGACCTGCCGGGAATGCCGCCGGGGCAGATGATCAATCTCGGCGAGATGATGAAGGGCATGTTCGGCCGTCCGCAGGTCTCGCGCAAGATGAAGGTGGCCGACGCGCGCCGCGCGCTGGAACGCGAGGAGGCGGACAAGCTGCTGGATACCGAGCAGCTCACCAAGGACGCGGTCGCGCATGCCGAGAACAACGGCATCGTGTTCATCGACGAGATCGACAAGGTGTGCGCCCGCACCTCGGAAGGCGGCTTCCGCGGCGGCGACGTGTCGCGCGAGGGCGTGCAGCGCGACCTGCTGCCGCTGATCGAAGGCACCACGGTGAACACGAAATACGGGCCGGTGAAGACCGACCATGTGCTGTTCATCGCCTCCGGCGCGTTCCACCTCGCCAAGCCCGCCGACCTGCTGCCGGAACTGCAAGGCCGCCTGCCGATCCGCGTCGAGCTGGCGCCGCTGTCGCGCGCCGACCTGCGCCGCATCCTGACCGAGCCGGAACACAGCCTGCTGAAGCAGTACCAGGCGCTGCTCGGCACCGAGGGCGTCACGCTGCGCTTCGATGACGGCGCGGTCGATGCGCTCGCCGACCTGGCCGCCGATATCAACGACCGCATCGAGAACATCGGCGCGCGCCGGCTGCATACGGTGCTGGAGCGGCTGCTGGAGGACATCAGCTTTACCGCCAGCGACCGCGGCGGGCAGGAGATCACGGTGGACGCCGCCGCTGTGAAGGAACGGGTGGCACCGCTGGCGCAGAAGGGCGATCTGAGCCGCTTCATCCTGTAGCCGCCCCTGTCGCCAGCGCGATCGGTCCGGCGTCGCCCTGCCGCAGGGCAGGCGCGCCGGATCGCGCCGGGATCAGGTTCATCCCGCTGGTCATCTTCGCCGGCTTCCTGGCTGCTCTATGGCGGGATCGCGTTCCTGCATGACGGTCCCGACCGTCGCGGCAGCCCGCCGCCCATTGCTGCCACCCGCGCGCCATGTTATAACTTTCGTATCAACGGAGGCGCCCCATGTCCACTCTCAAGCTGCGTGCCATCGGCAACTCGGTCGGCGTCATCCTGCCGAAGGAATTGCTGGCCGAGC
>JAJZVE010000723.1 GCA_021845835.1 Pseudomonadota bacterium
GCGGCTGGCGGCGGCCAACGATGCGGCGCGGGCGAGCACGGCGGCGCCGGGATGCACAACCAGCGCCGGCGCCGGTTCGGTGAGCGTGCCGGTCTTGTCGAACACCACCGTGTCCGCCTGCGCCAGCCGCTCCAGCGCGGTGGGCGATTTCAGCAGGATGCCGGCGCGGAACAGCCGCGCGGTCGCGATCACCTGCACCGCCGGCACCGCCAGCGCCAGCGCGCAGGGACAGGTGATGATGAGCACGGAACAGGCGATCAGCAGCGCCTGCGCCGCCGGCACGCCGCCCAGCAGCCACCAGCCGAGAAAGGTGGACGCCGCCGCGACATGCACGGACGGCGCGTAGCGGCGCGCCACGCGGTCCGCCAGCGCCACGAAGCGGCTTTTGCGCGCCTCCGCCGCCTCGATCAGCCGCACGCATTCGGCGAGCAGCGTGGCGCTGCCGGCGGCGGTCGCGCGCACGGTGATCGGCGGGCCGAGATTGAGCGTGCCGGCGAACACCGCCGCCCCCTGCCCCGCCGCGACCGGCAGGCTCTCGCCGGACACCAGGCTCGCGTCCAGCGAGGTGTCGCCGCGTTCGATCACGCCATCGACGCCGATGCGCTCGCCCATGCCGACCAGCACGCGCAGGCCCGGCGCCACCTGGGCGGCGGCGCGGCGCTCGGTGCTGCCGTCCGGCCGCAGCACCGCGACATCGGCGCCGCGCAGCGCCAGCAACTGCTCCGCGCCGACGCGGGCACGGGCGCGGGCGCGATGGTCCAGCACCCGGCCGATCAGCAGGAAGAACAGCAGCGTCGCAGCGGAATCGAAATAGGTGTCGGCACCGCCCGCGATGGTCTGCACCAAACTGATCGCCGTCACCAGCACGATGCCGATGCTGACCGGCACGTCCATGTTGGTGCGGCCGTGGCGCAGCGCGGCGAACGCGGAGCGGAAGAACGGCATGCCGGCATAGGCCACCGCCGGCATGGCGATCAGCGCGCTTTCCCAGTGCAGCAATGCCCGCGTCGCCGGCCCCATGTCCTGCAGCAGCCCGGCCCAGATGGCGATGGAGGCGAACATGACATTACCGGCGGCGAAACCGGCGACGGCGAGCGCCCGCAGCAGGGCACGACCGCTGCGGTCCTGCGCCGCGGTCAGCGCCGCCGGCTCGAACGGTACCAGCCGGTAGCCGAGCTGCTCGATCAGTCCGACCAGCCGCTCCCCTTCCGCCGCCGCGCCGCGCCAGACCAGACGCAGGCGCCGCGTGGTCATGTTGACGCGGCCCACCGCCACGCCCGGCTCGCGCGCCAGCACCTGCTCGATCAGCCAGACGCAGGCGCCGCATTGCAGGCCATCGACGGCGAGCGTCAGCGCGTGCGTGCCGTCCGCTTCCTCGGCGATGCAGCGGCCGAGGTCCCAGCGCGTGCCCTGTTCCGGCCGCGGCGGGCGGGCGGCGGGATCGAGGACGCGGCGGCGATAATAGGCGCCGAGCCCGGCCGCCTCGATCGCCGCCGCGGCGGCGGCGCAGCCGGGGCAGCAGTAGCGCCGCGCCGGCGCCGTGGGCAGTCCGCAATGCGCACAGACGCCGGTGGTGACGGCAACGTTCACCGTACCACGACGCGCGGCGCGGCGTGCAGCGTGGCGCCGCCGCGCGTCACCGCCAGGCGCAGTTCCCACTGGCCGGGATCGGGCAGCGCCGCGTCGGCGAGGTAGCGGCCGGGTGCGACTTCATGGAAGCCGAGCGGCGTCGTCTGGTCCGGCCCGACCGGGCGGCGCGCGGTCGCGGCGATGGCGGCGCCGACCAGCGGCTGCCCGGCGCGGTCGGTCAGCGCCAGCGTGGCGCGCCCCGCCTCCGTCCCGGCTTCGACCCGCCAGCCGAGTGTTGCCTGCCGCGCCGCGGCGGCGAGCACCTCGTCGTAATGGTTGCTGTGGTCGAAGGCATCGGTTGCCGCGATGCCGGGGAAGGTGCTCAGCGCCGCCCAGACCATGCCGCCGTTCACCGCGAACACGACGACGAAGGCGCCGACCACCGCCCAGGGGAAGAATCGCCAGACTGAACGTTGCACGGGCATCGCCGCCTCCTCCAGTTCAGCGCACCGGCGCGCCGGGGCCGAGGAATACCGACTCGTCGGTCGTCCGCTCGCCGGTTGCGGTGTTGCGCAGCGTGAAATGCACTTCCTCCTCGCCGTCGTGCAGATGCGCCGGCCGCCCGCTGACCAGCACGCGGAACGTGCCGATGCTGTCGGCCGGCACCGGCAGCGTCAGGCCGGCGCCGGGGACGCCCCCCTCGGCAAGCGCCACCCCGCTCTCCTCCAGGCCGCGGACCGCCAGCGTGAACATGGCGTCGCGTTGCGTCTTGTTGGCGATCTTGACGGTATAGGCGTTGCGCAGGGTGCCGTCGCGCAGCGTGACGAACAGCGGCGCACGGTCGTGCTGCACGGAGAGGATCTGGCGCGGCCGCGTCGCCAGCGCGATGCCCATCACCGCAACCGCGAGCACGAGAGCGGACACGTAGATCACGGTGCGCGCGCGGAATAGCTGGAACCGCTCGAACCGCCCCTCCGCCTTCGCTTTCTGCCGTGCCAGGGTGTCCCAGGTGATCAGCCAGCGCTTGCCGCCGGAGCGGCGCATGATCTCGTTGCAGGCGTCGATGCACAGGCCGCAGTTGATGCATTCCAGTTGCACGCCGTCGCGGATGTCGATGCCGGTCGGGCAGACGTTGACGCAGGCGCTGCAATCGATGCAGTCGCCGAATTTCTCCCCGGCCGGCGCGTCCTTGCGATGGTGCCCGCGCGGCTCCCCGCGCCAGCCCTGATAGGTGACGATGAGGCTCTGCTCGTCCAGCATCGCCGCCTGGAAACGCGGCCACGGGCACATGTAGGTGCAGACCTGCTCGCGCGCCCAGCCGGCCAGCAGGTAGGTGGTCGCGGCGAACAGCAGGGTGAAGCCGTACACCGCGGTCGACGCCGTGCCCGTGAAGAAGGCGACGGTCGTGGCCGGCGCATCGACGTAGTACATGATCCAGGCGCCGCCGGTCACGAACGACACCGCCAGCCACGCGGCATGCTTGGCCGACTTGCGCCACAGCCAGTCGAAGCCGGGCGGGGCGGCATCGCGGCGCATCCGCGCGTTGCGATCGCCCTCGATCTGCCGCTCGATCCACATGAACAGGTCGGTCCACACGGTCTGCGGGCAGGCGTAGCCGCACCAGACGCGGCCGACGAGACTGGTGACGAGGAACAGACCAACGGCGCCCAGGATCAGCGCGCCCGCCAGGAAGTAGATGTCCTGCGGCCAGAACTCCATATCGAAGATGTAGAAGCGGCGGTCCGCGAAATCGAGCAGCAGCGCCTGGTGCGGCCGGCCGGCGCCGCGGTCCCACCGCACCCAGGGCAACGTGTAATAGACGGTCAG
>JAJZVE010000724.1 GCA_021845835.1 Pseudomonadota bacterium
GGCCACCAGCGCCGCCGCCTTCTCGCCCACGCGCGCGGCGCTGTCGCCTTGCCTGTAGATCGCCGAACCGATGCCAAAGCCGGATGCACCGGCCTCAAGCCATGTCTGCATGTTGCCCGCCTCGATGCCGCCGACCGGCAACACCAGCGTCCCCGCCGGCAACACCGCACGCAGCGCTCGCAGCACCGCCGGGCTGGATGCCTCGGCCGGAAACAGTTTTATCCCGTCCGCCCCGGCCGCCAGCATGGCGAACGCTTCCGTCGGCGTGCTGAAGCCTGGGCAGGCGAGCAGACCGAGCCGCCTGGCCGCACCCACCACCTCCCCGGAAGCGTGCGGCGTGACGATCAGCCTGCCGCCGGCCGCCGCCACTTCGGCGACCGCGGCCCCGGTCATCACCGTGCCGGCGCCGATCAGCAACCGCTCGCCAAAGCGCGCTGCCAGCAGGCGGATGCTGGCGATCGGGTCGGGGGAGTTCAGCGGCACCTCCACGATGCTGATGCCGTGCGCCTCCAGCGCCGCCGTCACCGCCTCGGCTTCCTCCGGCCGCACCCCGCGCAGGATCGCCACCAGCGGGCAGCGCGCCAGCCAGTCGCGCAACGTCAGCTCCATGCCGTCGCCCCCCCCAGCCGCGCCAGCCCGCGCGCCGCCGCGTCCTCGCCATGCACCGTCGCGCGCGATCCGGCGGCGGCGATCGCGCGCGCATACATCTCGCACAGCGCAGCGGCGCCGATCAGATGCACGTCGGTCCCGCCCGCCGGCAATGCCGCCCTCACCTCATGCCCGATCAGCAGGCCGGACAGATAGGACGCCGCCGCATCCTCCCCCAGCCGGCCGAACAGGCCGAGCGTGCGCACACCGAACAGATGGTGCAGCAGATGCCCCGGCTCGCCGGCGCGCGCCACGCCACGGTCGAAGGCGGCGAGATCGGTCGGCGCCTCGCGCATCAGGCGGCCGAGGATGGTATGGCCGCGCAGCGCGGCGAACGCCTCGCCGCTGAAATAGGTCTCGAACCCGGCGATCCGCCCCGCCGCCACGCGCGCCCATTTGCTGTGGCTGCCAGGCAGGCAGGCGAGCGCCGCGCCCGCGATCTCGTCCAGCACGCCGACGATCTGGGTTTCCTCGCCGCGCATCACCTCCGGCGTGCCGCCGGCGTCGCTGCTGGTCAGGCCCGGCACCAGGCGCAGCGCGGTGCCCTCGCAGGGCACGCGGACCAGTCCGGCGACGATCTCCGCCGGGCCAGCGGGACAGGGCAGATACGGCGCCTCCTGCCAGCCCTGGCGGCTGCCGATCATGCCGGCCATCAGCACGCGCTGCTCGCCGTCGGCGATCCAGTCGCCAACCTGGCGCAGCAATTCCTCCTCGAAGCGGCCGTCCTCGACGGCGAGGATGCCGCGCGGCGCGGCGCGGCGGTCGCGCACCCGGCCCTGCCCATCCAGGCGGAACGCGCGGAAGCTGCTGGTGCCCCAGTCGATGCCGATCATCGCCCCACCATAACCCCGCTCACATTTCGCCGCGACCGGCTGGCCTGTCCGGCGCGACACCGTCATGATCGCGCCCAACAGCCAGCGTGACGGAACGAGATGCCCAGCCAGCCAGCAGCGACGCCGCGCACCAACGCCCTCGCCGGGCTGACGCTCGCCGACCAGGCGGTCAACGGCCCGGCGGCGCGCAGCAGCGAGGGCGTCAGCGGCGCCGGCGTCAGAATCGGCATCCTCTCCGACAGCTACAACGTCAACGGCGGCGCCGGCGCGGCGATTGCGCAAGGCCTGCTGCCGGCGAGCGGCGTCACCGTGCTGAAGGAAGGCCCGCCGGGCAGCTCCGACGAGGGCCAGGCGCTCGCCGAGCTGATCCACGCCACGGCGCCCGGCGCGCAGCTCTATTTCTACACCGCTTACAATTCGGAACAGGACTTCGCCAACGGCATGCAGGCGCTGGCCGGCGCCGGCTGTCAGGTGATCGTGGACGATATCGCCTGGGTGGACGAGCCGTTCTTCCAGCTCGCCGGCCCGGTCGATAGCGCGGCGCAGCAGGTGGTGGCGCAGGGCGTCAACTATTTCTCGGCCGCCGGCAACGAAGGATCGAACTTCTTCCAGGCCGCCTTCACCCCGGTGACGGCGGCGGTGCCCGGCATCGGCACCGCGGCGACCGAACAGTTTCCCGGCGGCGGCCTGTTCCAGACGGCGACCATCCCGGGCGGCGAGAACGTCGTGCTCAGCCTGCAATGGGCCGCACCCTACATGGCCGCCAATCCGCCGACGCTGACGGTCGAGGCGGTGGCGGCGAACGGCAGCGTCATTACCTCCTTCCAGCCCGGCCAGGAACCCGCGGCGCTGCTGAACTTCCCAGTACTGAACACGGACCAGAACTACCGCATCTATGTCAGCCAGACGCCGGGAACGGCGCTGCCGGGGCAGTTCAAATACGTGCTGGAGGGCGGCGGCACGCTGTCCGGCCAGGGGGTGGGGGTCGGCAGCGGTTCCATCATCGGGCACGACCTGGTGCCGGGGCTGAACGCGGTCGGCGCGATGGACGTGGCGAACACGCCGGAAGCCGGCGGCACCCCGACGCCGGACCCCTATACCAGCACCGGGCCGGGCGAGCTGCTGCTGGCGCCGAACGGAACGCCGCTGGCGCAGCCGCAGATGCTCGCGGCACCCGCCTTCCTGGCACCCGACGGCGCATCCACCAGCGTGTTCGCGCCATTTCTCGGCACCTCGGCGGCGGCGGCGGAGGCGGCGGCGGTGGCGGCGCTGATGCTGCAGGCCGACCCGCACCTGAGCAACGCGGACGTCTCCACCCTGCTCGCCGACAGCGCCATCCCGGCGGGCGCGGCGAGCGTCGCCGGCGCGGGGCTGATCCAGGCGAACCTCGCCGTGCAGTATGCGGCGAGCCACCAGATCGCCGCCAGCCCGCAGGCAACCGTGCGCGGCCTCGCGGCGGCCTGCACCGTCACCGGCGGCACCGGCACGCGGGAGGTCGTGGCCGGCAGCGGCCCGGCGCTGCTGCGCGCGCAGGGCAGCAGCACGGTGGTGGCCGGCGCCGGTGCCGATACCGTCGATCTGACCGGGCCGGCGGCGCTGCTGTTCGGCAGCACCGGGCCGCTGCTGGTGCGCGCGCTGGACGGCAGCGACACGGTGGTGGGCAGCGGCGGTGCCGTCACCGTCACCGGCGGCAGCGGCGGCGGACGGGAATACGGCAGCCCCTCCGGCGACAACCGGCTGGTCGCCGGCAATGCGCCGACCTGGCTGGTGCAGGGCGGCGCCGCCGATACGCTGATCGGCGCCGGCGGCGGCAACGACACCTTCTTCGCGACCGGCGCCGGGGCGGCGACGCTGCTCGGCGGCGGCACTGCCGGCGACGTGTTCGTGGTGCGGGGCAGCGGGCTGGACCTGGT
>JAJZVE010000725.1 GCA_021845835.1 Pseudomonadota bacterium
GTAGAGGTTCCAGAACTCCGGCCGCTGGTTCTTCGGGTCCCATTCGTGCTTGGCGGTGCGGAAGGAGAAGATGCGCTCCTTGGCGCGGCTTTTCTCCTCGTCGCGGCGGGCGCCGCCGAACGCGGCGTCGAAGCCGTGCAGCGTCAGCGCCGTCTTCAGCGCCTCGGTCTTCATCGTGTAGGTGTAGAAGCCGCCGTGGTCGAACGGGTTGATGTTCTGCCGCCGCCCGTCCTCGTTCGTGTGGACGATCAGGTCGAGGCCGAGCCGCTTCGCCGTCGCGTCGCGGAACGTGATCATGTCGCGGAACTTCCACGTCGTGTCGATGTGCAGCACCGGGAAGGGCGGCTTCGACGGGTGGAACGCCTTCATGATCAGGTGCAGCAGGACGGTGGAGTCCTTGCCGATCGAATACAGGAACACCGGCGCCCGGCATTCCGCCGCGACCTCGCGGATGATGTGGATACTCTCGTTCTCCAGGCGCGCGAGATGGGACAGGCGATCGGACACGGGAGGTTCCTTCCGGCGGGGAGGCTGGCGGCATTTCACGCGGGATCGTCGTGCAAAGCCCGGTGCGCGCCGTATATTACATCGTTCGGGGGTAAGACAACGACGGCGTGGCGTTTCCCGCCCCGATGGCGGTCCGGCCGGCGCGGGGCGGGGCTGCATCCGGCTCATGTCTCCGTCCCGGCCGGACTGGCGCGGCGGCGCGGCGCGCGGTAGTTGGGCACGGATTTGACCGGCACAAGCGCGGGAGGACAGCGATGGACGCGGTGGTTCAGCACGTGATCGGCGGGAAGCGCAGCAACGGCAGCGGCAGCCGGATGGCCGACGTGTTCAATCCGGCCACCGGCCAGGTGGCGCGGCGGGTGGTGCTGGGCACGCGGGCGGACGTGGATGCGGCGGTGGCGGCGGCGACCGCGGCGCTGCCCGGCTGGGCCGGCACGACCCCGCTGGCCCGCGCCCGCGTGATGTTCAGGTTCCGCGAGCTGCTGGAAAGCCATTCCAAGGACATCTCCGCCATCATCACCGCCGAGCACGGCAAGGTGCTGTCGGACGCCGGCGGCGAGGTGGTGCGCGGGCTGGAGGTGGTGGAGTTCGCCTGCGGCATCCCGGACCTGCTGAAGGGCGATTTCACCGACCAGGTCGGCCGGGGCGTGGACAGTTTCTCGCTGCGCCAGCCGCTCGGCGTGGTGGCCGGCATCACGCCGTTCAACTTCCCGGCGATGGTGCCGCTGTGGATGATGCCGATCGCGCTGGCGTGCGGCAACACTTTCATTCTGAAGCCCAGCGAGCGTGACCCGTCCGTCTCGCTGCTGCTCGCCGACCTGCTGCGCCAGGCCGGGCTGCCGGAAGGCGCCTTCAACGTGGTGCAGGGCGACAAGGAGGCGGTGGACGCGATCCTGGAACATCCCGGCATCGCCGCGGTCAGCTTCGTCGGCTCGACCCCGATCGCCGAATACATCTACCGGACCGGCACCGCGCACGGGAAGCGCGTGCAGGCGCTGGGCGGCGCCAAGAACCACATGATCGTCATGCCCGACGCCGACCTGGAGCAGGCGACCGACGCGCTGATGGGCGCCGGCTACGGCGCCGCCGGCGAGCGTTGCATGGCGGTCTCGGTCGCGGTCGCGGTGGGCGGCGTCGGCGATGCGCTGATCGAGCGGCTGGCGCCGCGGGTGCGCGCGCTGAAGGTCGGGCCGGGCACCGACCCCGAGTCCGAGATGGGGCCGCTGGTCACCCGCCAGCACCTGGACAAGGTGCGCGGCTATGTCGATGCCGGCATCGCCGAGGGCGCGAAGCTGGTGGTGGACGGGCGTGACCTGCGCCTGCAGGGCTACGAGGACGGGTTCTATCTCGGCGGCTGCCTGTTCGACGACGTGAAGCCGGAGATGAAGATCTACAAGGAGGAGATCTTCGGCCCGGTGCTGTCGGTGGTGCGCGTGCCGCAGTTCGACGACGCGCTGAAGCTGATCAACGACCACGAATACGGCAACGGCACCGCCGTGTTCACCCGCGACGGCGACACCGCGCGCGCCTTCATGCATGGCGTGCAGGTGGGCATGGTCGGCATCAACGTGCCGATCCCGGTGCCGGTCGCCTATCACAGCTTCGGCGGCTGGAAGCGCAGCCTGTTCGGCGACCACGCGATCTACGGGCGGGAGGGCGTGCGCTTCTACACCAAGCTCAAGACCGTCACCTCGCGCTGGCCGACCGGCATCCGCGCCGGCGCCCAGTACGTGATGCCGACCACCGGCTGAGCAACGATCGATAGAATACCGGTGCGCCGCGGTGTATGCTGCGGCGCACCATGCCTGAACCCATCCTCTCCCTTTCCGGTCGCTTCCGCGCGGAGCGGCTGTTCCGGCCCCGGTCGGTCGTCGTGGTCGGCACGACGACGGCGAAGGGGCGGCATGCACTGGACAATCTGCGCCAGGGCGGATTCGCCGGCCCGGTCCTGACCGCCGGGGACGCGGACGGGGTGGCGGCGCTGCCATCCGCCCCCGACCTTGCCGTGGTCTGCCTGGAGGGCGAGGCGGTCGCGCCGGTGTTCGCCGCCCTGGGCCGGCTCGGCACGCGGGTGGCGGTGGTGATGGGCATGGCCGACGGGCTCGCCGCGCTGGGGCGGCGGACCGGCGTGCGCAGCTTCGGCCCCGGATCGTTCGGCCTCGTCGTGCCGGGGATCGGGCTGAATGCCGGGCTTGGCCACCTGCCGCCGCAGCGGGGGCGGCTCGCGCTGGTGTCGCAATCGGCGGCGCTGTGCCGGGCGGTGCTGGACTGGGCGGGGCCGAACGGCGTCGGCTTCAGCCATATCGTCGGCATCGGCGGCAATGACGATCTGGGCTTCGGGGCGGCGCTGGACTGGCTGAGCCGCGACGCCGGCACCGGGGCGATCCTGCTCGACATCCGCCGGCTGAAGGACCCGCGCCGGTTCCTGTCGGCGGCGCGGGCGGCGGCGCGGCTGCGGCCGGTGGTGGCGATCCGCGCCGGCGGCCAGTTGCTCGACCCCTCCGGCACGGCGGATGCGGTGATGGATGCGGCGCTGCACCGCAGCGGCGTCGTCACCGTCCACAGCCTCGCCGAGCTGCTGGCCGCGGCGGAGACGCTGACGCGGGCGCGCACGTTGCGCCAGGAGGGGCTGGCGATCGTCACCAACGCGATCGGCCCGGCCTGGCTCGCCGCCGACGCGGCGCTGCGCGAGGGGATGACGCTGGCGACGCTGGCGCCGGAAACCCGCGAGGTGTTGCGTCTCGCGCTGCCGACGCCGTTGCGCAGCCGGGTCTATCGGCCGGATGCGCGGGCCTCGGTCGATCTCGTTTATGCCGGGGTCGAGGACCCGGTGCGGCTGGCCGAGGCGGCCTCCCTGCTCGGCGGCGCGGCGGAGGTGGGGTGCGTG
>JAJZVE010000726.1 GCA_021845835.1 Pseudomonadota bacterium
CGGGCCGTCGAAGGTGTAGCTACCGATGGTGATCCCCATGTTGATGTCCTTTCGCGAGGGGGGTTGCAGGATGACCCGAAGGCGTTGGTGCGCCAGCGGATCGACGATCGCCCGGGGGTGTTGGTGCGCCTCCGGGCGTTTTCGCTGACTGTTCGATCAAGCCGAACAGCAGCGAATCCTGGGCCGCGGTGAGGCGCTGATACAGCTCTCGCTCGCGACGCATCATGCGCCCCATTGCGGCAATTTCTTGCTGCCGTCGCAGGGCGGGCAAAGGAATCTCGATGTTGGCGATCGCCTCTCGCGTCAGCTCGGGTACGTGGGTGCCTGCGGCCCTCGCGCGGAGCCGCTGCTGGGTCCGGGGGTGGGCCAGGAACAGGGCCAGGAAGGCGCCGTCGAGTTGGGCACTGTCCGGACGAATGAGGCACAGAGGGGAAACCGGAACCGCGCCGCTCGTATCTTTCGTGGCAAGGCCGACCGGGTAGCTGACCCCACGCGACTGCAGCAGGACATCGCCCGGACGAAGCCGGGGAGCGGTTTCCCCGAACCGATCAATGACTCGGGTTAGCAGGATGCCGTTGATGGCCCCATTGGGGCCGAGGTCTCTGGCGTTGACAACCCACTCGCCGCCGGCGGCAACAGCCTCCAGGCGCCCCCTGGGAGAGGCACCGACACGGATCTCGGACAGGTCGGCCAGAATCGGGATTCTCGGACGCACCCAAGCAATGGGGGTCGAAGTGGTGTCAGGCAGCGTGCCTGTCAAGGATTTCAATTTTGCTCACAACTCTTGTGTGCTAATAAAATGCTCCCGCAGTCGGGTGTACGTTGGGATCGGCTTTTGTGCCCGCTGCGGAGCGTTCGGCGCACGATGAGTGTGGATCGGCGCCGAAGGTACCGGCGTCCTGCTCAGGATGTGCGGGTGCGCGCTGGTCGAGTGAAGGCGCCCCGGAGCCTCGTCAGCCGCTGTGCCGCCAGACGGCAACCCGCCTGAAAGTCAGCCGGCGAACGACGTAGGCGTCCATCCTGGATTGGTCGAAGCCAGAAAGCTCCGATCGCGCACCCCAGGACGCCGCAATAACCCGACCGACGCGGGCGACCAAAGGCACTTCTTCGACACCGAGCTTCTCCGCCACGAGGCCGAGGATGCGGGTCGATGCGACATCGAACTGGATACGGTCTGCCCCGCAGCCGAATGCAGGAGCCGTCGTGTTCACGATCGGCGCCGCGCGGCGGCGGCGTCCGGCTGGGGAAAGGCTCGGGCCAGCATCGCTTCCAAGGCCGTATTACCGGGTCGCGGCGAGCCAGAGATGCGGCCGAGAAGATCGAGCCACACACTTTCCTCGGCGTGGTCAAGCATCTGACGAAACGTGCTGGCGACGAACGCGCCCACACCGACACCCTCGGCCGCCGCAGCCCGTCGGACGCGCTCCACGAGTTCGGCGTCGCCAATGGCCGCCAGCGCTTCCTCGGCCGAGCTGGCATCGGTCAACGCGCCCAGAATGTTGCCGAGCATGGCCGGCGCCTATTGCACGAGCGGGGAGGTCGCGGCCGGCAAATCGAACCCGGCAATCCGCGCCTGCCCAGCGATGAGCGCGATATATTGCGCCACCGCACGACGCCATGTGCGATCTTCCAGATAAGTGGCGATCTGGTCACGCACCGCCTCGAAGGGTAATGTCTGCCCCGCGATACGGCGGTCCAGACGCAGAATATGGACGCCGTAGCGCGTGCGCACCGGCGTTGCGCAGATTTGACCAGGGTCCATGGCGACCAGGAACGTCTCGAACTCCGGCGTCGTCTCGCCCCGCACGACCTGTCCCAGCCGGCCTCCCTCCGTCGCGGATGGGCAGTCGGAGAGGCTGCGCGCTAGACTGTCGAACTTCTCCGGATGCTGCTGCAGGTCGGCCAGGATCGCCTCGGCCTGCGCCTCGGCTTTCGCGTACGCATCGACATCATCGCGGCGCGCCTTGAACAGAATGTGCGCCGGCTCGAACAGATCGGGGCTGCAAAAACGCGTGATGTTGCGGTCGTAGTAGCGTCGGCAGACCGCCGCATCGGCCTTCGGCGTGACAACCTCGCGTTCCAGCAGCAGGCGGATCAGGGATTCCTCGGCCGTTTCGCGCGCGCCGTTCTCGGAACGGGGATCGGCGGTGATCTCCAGCGCGCGGGCCCGCTGGAGCAGCAATTCGCGGATGACCAGCGCACGGGTTGCCTGTTTCCACGCGTCGGCAGGCGATTGCGCCCGATGGTTCTGCACCTCCCGGGCGATGGTTGCATGCGGGATCGCGACGTCGTTGACCGTGACGGTCTGCATGGCTCAATCCCCCGTCGCGGATCGCGGCGATTGCGTGCCTGCAGGCGCTGGCGAAGCGGCTTTCGCCATCAGACTGGCCACAGCCAGTTGCTCGATCCGGGCGCGTTTGCCTACGCTTTGTCGGTTGCGGACAATCTGAAATCCCGGGCGACCAAGATACCAGATGGGCGCACTCCATATATGGACCATGCGGGTGAACGGCGAGACCAGGAAGATGGTGAAGCCGAGCAGGATATGCACCCGATAGATCAGCGGCGTGCCGATCAGCACCCCGGCGACGTCAGGATGCAGCAGCACGATCCCCTTGACGTAGGTGACCAGCGTCTGGAACATCGCGCCATCCATGTGCTGCGCCGAGACCGGAACGGTCAGCAGCCCCAGGGCAAGCTGTGACCACAGCATCAGGATGATCGCGATATCCCAGCGCCGGCTAGTGGTTCGGATGCGCGGATCGACCAGACGGCGATGGATCAGCAACGACAGGCCGATGATCGCGATCACACCGGCAAGCCCGCCCACAACCATGGCCAGCAATTCATGCTGAGCCGGGCTGATCAGCCAGGCCACCGCCCAGTCGGGCATCAGGAAGCCGGCGAAATGGCCTGCTATGACCACCAGAATACCAACATGGAACAGGTTCGAGCCCCAGCGGAACTGTCGCTTCCGCAGCAACTGACTGGACCCGCTGCGCCAGGTATATTGCGCGCCATCAAAACGCACGAGGCTGCCAAGGGCCAGCACGGTCAGGCAGATATAGGGATACCAACCATACAGGGCGCTGTTGAGATAATCGGTCATCGTTTCATCTCCTCAGGCGGTGGCAGCGTCGCGGCTGGCAGCGCGCAGCCGTGTCCGCAGGCGATCGGTACCGCAACTGTCGATCTGTTCGCCCGGCCCGAAATGCACAGCCGCTTCCTCCCACGCGGCGTCCAGTGCCTCGAGATCGTCAGGGTCCTCGGCGCCGGGATCCGGCGCATCGATCGGCGATGCGTTGGCCAGCGCGGCGAGCGCCTGGAATACCGCGCCATAGGTGCTTTTGCGCGTGACAAGCCGTTCCGCGAGGACCTGAAGGATCCC
>JAJZVE010000727.1 GCA_021845835.1 Pseudomonadota bacterium
AGCTCGTAGGTCGGCGTGAGCTGGTCCGGCGCGTCGAGGGAGCCGAGGTTCACGCCGATCGCCTCGCCGTGGCGCGAGAACACGGGGGAGCCGCACGCCGGGCAGAAGAACCGCCCGGCATGGCTTCGCGTCTCGCCCTCGATGGCGACCGCGTCCGCGGGGAAGATCGCGGCGGCGTGGAACAGCGCGCCGTGATGCTTGCGGCAGTCGAGGCAGTGGCAGATGCCGACGCGCCACGGCCGCCCCGACGCCACGAACCGCACCTTGCCGCACAGGCAGCCGCCGGTGAACCGTTCCATGATGTGCCTCCCCGCGGATCCGGCACAGTGGTTACCGCAACGGGCACCATCATCGCTACCGGAGGCGGACGAGGTAGTACATCGTTTGGAAAATCCCAAGAATTGGACTCTCCGGCAAGCCCGAAGGGTTGGCGCGTCACCGGCCGCTCCCTATCTTCGTTGGGTCAGCCAGGAGCCGCCACCTATGTCATTCCGAGAGTATATCGCCAGGGCACGGATCACGGATTCCCCAGTAGGGGACTTTGTCGCTGATGCGCGGCGCGATTCCAACCTACCGGATGCCAGCACCTGGAGCGAGGTTGAGACGCATCTTCGGACGAGGCGCGCGCATACCGATGCCATATCAGCCGGCCGCCGTGTTTGGCGCAACTATCAGGCTTCGCGCAGGCGGAAAGGACAAACCTGATACCCCCGAGGCTCCCGAGGCGAACGCCGCCCTGCTGACGTAATCGTCGCGGCGGTCAAGGTGATGCGGGTCGCGACCGGCGAGGAGCCGGATGACCGCGAGGACGCACGCACGCCCAGCCCAGCGCAGCAGCTTGGGCAACTGGTCGGGGCGGCTCGGGCGAAGGCGCTTACTCCGCAACGTCGGGCAGAGACTGCACGGAAGCCGGCGGCGAAGCGGTAAACGAATTGGGGACGGGCAGGTCCAGAATAAGTTGGCGGGGGCGGATGAAACCGCCTCCGCAACGACCCAGACGATGCCGTCGCGCTCCGCGATGCGGCGCCAGGCGCGTCCCCGCGGCGCGGGCCGCGCGTTCCTCGCAGACCGGGGCGGTGACGGTCTCGCCGTCCTCGTCCTCGCCGATCGCCACCGCCCGCACCTCGAAGGCGAGCGCCACCCCGCTCGGTCCGTTGCGGTTCTTCATCAACGTCGCGGTCTTGCGCTCCCCCGGCTCGCCCACCACGCGCAGCGTCACGTCCGCGTCGCCCGCGAGCCCGCCCCAGCCGCGCGGCGTGTCGCCGCTCTTGGGCAAGTGGTGCAACGCGATCACCGCCGCTTCCTCGCCGGTCGCGGTCCGCGTGACTTTCACGGCGGCGCCGATCACGTCGGCAGGGCGTCTTTCGCCCATGGGCCCCTTAGGCATCGACACTACTCCCATTTAACAGTAAGCATAGCGCGTTGCTACCCCGTTGTCAGGAGGTTTGTGTGGGCGCTTTCTCTATCTGGCACTGGCTTGTGCTGATCATATACGCGCTCGTCTTGGGAGTGCCATTTGCGCGCATCCTACGGCGGGCGGGCTATAGTCGGTGGTTTGTTATCGGCTTCGTGATTCCGGTCGTAAACTTGTTTGCGCTGTGGGGGCTGGCATTTGCACCCTGGCCCGCAATCGATAAGCGCTGATGCTAATTTCGAACTGAGACACTACCCGCCGCGCCGCGGCGTTGCCCCAAGGGCACGAGGCCGGTAGCCTCGCGCGATTTTTCGTCGATGGTGCGGGGGTCAGGCGGCATGAGCAGCGACGAGGTGACGGCGTGGCGCGCGGACACGCCCTTCCTGCGGACCTGCACCTTCCTCAACCACGCCGCCATTGCTCCCATCTCGCTCTCCGTGCAGCGCGCCATGATGCGCGGCACCGAGAACCTGGTCGCGGTGATGGCCCGCTCCTCGGCCGAGGCGCAGGCGGAGTATGCGCTGGGCCGGGCGCGTGCCGCCGCCCTGGTCGGCGCGCGCGACGGGCGGGTCGCCTACGTCCAGAACACCTCCATCGGCATGTCGATGGTGGCCCTCGGGATCGACGCCGCGCCGGGCGAGAATGTCGTGGTGCCGGAGATGGATTTCCCGTCCAACTTCCTGCCGTGGCTGCAACTGGAAGCCCGGGGCGTGGAGGTCCGGCGCGTCGCCGCCGCCGATGGGCGCATCACCGCGGACCGTCTCGCGGCCTGCATCGACCGCAGGACCCGCGTCGTGGCCCTCAGCCATGTGCAGTACTACAACGGCTACAAGGTCGATCCCGCGCCCATCGCGGAACTGTGCCATCGCGCGGGCGCGCTCCTGGTGGTCGATGGCACGCAGTCGGTCGGCGCGATGTCGCTCGACATGGGCGCGGCGGATATCGACGTCCTGGTGGTCGCCTCGCACAAATGGCTGATGGGGCCGGTGGGAGCCGGCTTCATGGCGTTCTCGGACCGGGCCATGAACGCGGTGCAGCCGCGCCTGGTCGGATGGCTTTCGGTCAAGGACCCGTATGCGTTCAACCGGACGCTGGATTTCCTCGATACCGCCGAGCGCTTCGAGCCGGGCAGCGAGAACTGCGCCGGCATCTACGGGCTTTCCCAGCGCCTCGCGACCATCCAGGAGATCGGGATCGGCCGGATCGAGCGGCGCGTGCTCTCCCTCGTGCGGCATCTCCTCGAGGGAATGGAAGCGAGCGGCCTCGAACCCACTGTCCGGCTCGGGGAGGGCGAACGTTCGGGCATCGTCCTGATCAGGCCGCCCTCGCCCGACCCGCTTGCGGTCCACCAGCGGCTGGCACGCAACGGCATCGTCACCAGCCTGCGCGGCGGCGCCATTCGCGTCTCGCCCCACTATCACAACACGTTCGAGGAACTGGACGCGGTGCTCGAGGTCCTGCGGGCCCGGTGAAGGCAACGCAGTTGTCATGGCTGGCGGAGGCGGACGAGCGGACGGACGGATGGCCCCCATAGGGGGGCCATCCGCTCCGTCCGCCCCCTCGTCAGGCGGATGATCCGCGTTCCATCCGGGTCCATCCGCCCTTATCCTTCCTGGGTTTTCTTCATCCGCCCGGCATACGCCCGGCACCGCTTCCCGCGCCTGGGGCGGATGAAACCGGCTCCGGAACAACCCAGACGATGCCGTCGCGCTCCGCGATGCGCCGCCGCTCGGCGAGCGCACGCCTGACGCCGCGGAACACCCGCGCCTGGGTCGCCGGGTCCTCGCTCGCCGCGAGCCCCCTCGCCTCGCACTCCCGCCGCCAGGCCGCGACGCGGCAGCCGCGCAGGCCCGTGGGAAAGCCCGTCCCCAGTGGCAGCGCGTGGCCCTCCTCGCCGGCGATGGTGTCGTGCAGCATGCCGAGCGCGCGGCGAAGCTGCGGCGCCAGGCGCGTCCCGGCGGCGCGGACGGCA
>JAJZVE010000728.1 GCA_021845835.1 Pseudomonadota bacterium
TGCGCAAGGCCGGTCTGCTCGACCAGGACGGCGACCGCGACCGCTACCGGCTCGGGCTGAAGCTGTTCGAACTCGGTAACACCGTGCTTGCCAACATGGACCTGCACCGCGAGGCGCGGCCCTATATCGAAATGCTTGGCCGCCTGACCGACCAGACGGTGCATCTGGCGGTATTCGACGGGCGGCACGCCATCGTCGTCGGCCGCTCCGACCCGCAGCCCGACGGATCCGGACGGGCCTTCTTCGAATCGGCGCCGGCGCACTGCACGAGCGTCGGCAAGGCGGTGCTGGCGCATCTGCCGCCGCCGGCGCTGGACCGGTTCATTGCCGGTGGTCTCGCCCGGTTCACTGACACCACCTTGACCGATCCGGCGGCCCTGCGCGCCGATCTGGCAGCCACGCGGGCGCGCGGCTACGCACTCGACGAGGGCGAGCACCAACCCGGCCTGCGCTGCATCGGTGCGCCGATCCACGACGTGTCTGGCCGCGTGTTTGCCGCCATCAGCGTGAGCGGGCCGTCCTGGAAGCTGCCGACGGGCGAGGCAGAACGCACCGCCAAGATCGTCATGCACACAGCGCGCGGCATCAGCCAGGCGCTCGGCTATCGCGGTCTGGCTTATGAGCGGCAGTTGCCGGCCGGCGCTGCCGGTTGAGCAGGCGCGGAAATTGTTTTGATATTCCACAATGCGGGAAAACGGTCCGTTTTTAGCTTGACCAAATGTCGGCAGGCGTCAAAATGGCGCCCTCCCAGCAGACCAGCAGACCAGCAGACCAGTGCCGGTGCACTCCGCAGGAGAGCCTTCGATGGGCCAGAACTTCCCCGCCGCCACGCAGATGAACCCGTCGTTGCGCGAGCTTCGCCGGACGCTGACCGGCATCCTGCCGCCGACCACGATGCCGTTCGATCGTGCCGGCGATCTGGTCTATTCGGCGCTGCGCGAGCAGATGGATTTCGTCGTCGAACGGGGCGCGCATGGCGTGGTCGCCGGCGGCAGCACCGGCGAAGGTCATACGCTCAGCTTCAACGAATTCGTCAAGGTGATGCAGGAGACGCATGATGCGCTCGCCGGTCGCCGTCCGTTCGTCGTCGGGCTGATCGTCAACAGCACGCGCGAGGCGATCGAACGGGTGCGCGCCTTGCAGGGCCTCAACATCGCCGCCCTGCAAATCACGCCGGTCCACTATCTGTTCAAGCCGAGCGCCGATGCCACCGTGGCCCATTTCCAGTCGATCTATGACGCCACCGGAATCCCGATCCTGATCTACAACGTCATCCCCTGGAACTACCTCTCGATCGGACTGATGCTGCGGGTGATGCGCGAAGTGCCCGGCGTGATCGGCATGAAACAGAGCGGCGGCGACCTCAAATCCGTCTCCGATCTCGTGCAGCAGGTCGATCCGAAGAACGTCGTGCTGACCGGTGTCGATGCCCTGCTCTATCCGGCGTTCATGCTTGGGGCGCATGGCGCGATCAGCGCGCTGACCGCGGCCCTGCCGGGCGTCTGCGTCAGGCTGTGGGACGCCGTGCGGCAGGGGGATCACGACACCGCGCTGCGCTTGCACTGTGGCCTCGCGACGCTGTGGAATGCGGTGCCGCATGACGTGCTGCCGGCCGCGGTCAAATACATCCAGCACCGACAAGGGCTGGGGATGTACTCGCCACGCGCGCCGATGGATGAGGTCGATACATCGCTGAGGGCCGCCATCGACGCGGCGCTGGCCGGTCTGCCGATCTGAGACATACCGCCGCCGACCGCGCCGGGCGGCGGCCCAATGATCCAGGAGGAAACGATGTCGAGCGTGCCGCCGGGCGGGACGTTGCTTGCCCGCGGGGCTGCCGCCGGACCCGCCGCCCTGGTGCGTCCGCGCGGCCGCAACCTGCGCTGGGCCATCACCGGCGTGATCTGCCTGCTCACCATCGCCAACTACATGGATCGCGGCAACCTCTCGGTTGCGGCGCCGCTGGTCATGAAGGATCTCGGCGTCAGCAACACCATGATGGGGGTGGTTCTGTCGGCGTTCGTGTGGCCTTACGCGATCATGAACCTGCCGGCCGGATGGCTGGTTGACCGGTTCGGCGCCAAACTGCTGCTGGCGTGCGCGGCCGGGGCATGGTCACTGGTGTCGATGGCGACCGGCCTCGCCACCAGCATCGGCCAGTTCCTCGGCCTGCGGATTGCCCTCGGGATCAGCGAGGCACCGCTGTTTCCCGGCGCGTTGAAGGCGACCAACGCCTGGTTCCCCGACCAGGAGAAGGCGGCGGCCACCAGCGTCTATATCGCCACCACGCAGGTCGGTCTCGCCGTCGCGCCGCCGATCGCGACCGCACTGATGGTCGCATTCGGCTGGCCGGCCATGTTCGTCATCATCGGCCTGTTCGGCTTCGTCGCCATGCTCGGTTGGCTGGCGATCTATCACGATCCCGCCGCTCATCCGCGCATCAGCGCCGCCGAACTCGCCTATGTCCGCGCCGGCCAGAGTGGCCGCACTGCTGCGCCTGACGGGGGTGCGGCGGTCGGCCTGCCGGAATGGTCGGGGCTGTTCCGACAGCCGGCGATATGGACGATGATCGTCGGCGGATTCTGCCTGCAATACACGTTCTGGTTCTATATCACTTGGCTGCCGACCTACCTTCAGCGCGCGCAGCATTTTACCCTGTCGCATGCCGGCTACCTGTCGGCGCTTCCGTTCATCGCCGGCGCCGCCGGCGTGCTCGCCGGCGGCAGGGTGTCGGATGCGCTGGTGGCACGCGGCATGGCCCCGTTCCATGCCCGCCGCGCCGTTGTGGCAACCGGCGCGCTGCTGACCGCGGCGATCATGGTCGCCACCACCCTTAGTCCCAATGCCGCAGTTGCGGTCGGATTGCTGACCACGGGCATGTTCACCTACAGTCTCAGCTCCGGTTGCTACTGGACGCTGGCCACCGATGTGCTGACCACACCGCGCTTCGTCGCCTCCGTCGGCAGCATTCAGAACTTCGGCGGCTTCCTCGGCGGCGCCTGCGCCCCCATCGGCACCGGCCTCCTGGTAGATCGCTTCGGCAGCTTTACCGCGGCGCTGCTGGTGACCGCCGCATCGGCGCTGGTTTCGGCGGCGATGTACGGTCTGCTGCTGCGCAGGCGCATGGCGCTGTAACGGCGCGGCATCTTCCCCGGCAGGTGGGTTCTTGGGGATTCCCCGCTCGACTGTCGGGATACCGGGCCGATCGTGCCGGGCAACAGAAGCGGTCCGGCAACCCCAGTCAGGCTGCGATCACCGTCCTATAGGCCGAAGTTTTCACTTGGCGATTACGTGGATCGCGCGGGGAGTCACCCGTAATGTGCGTGCGACACTCTCAGGACTTTCACCGTCCTGTACACTCCTCACCGCGCGTATTCGGAGCGCTT
>JAJZVE010000729.1 GCA_021845835.1 Pseudomonadota bacterium
GCGCCATGAACAGGGCCGGGATCAGCAGGAATTGCGGCAGCACCAGCCGGTAGCCCCATTCGGCGCCGCTCTGGGCGGCGGCGATGACGCTGCCGGCCTCGGTGTCGGCCAGCATCACCACCAGCCCCGGCCCGATCGTGAGCGCGAGCAGTTGCCAGGTCAGCCGGGGCGCGAGACCGGATGCCGTCTCGCCGCCCCGTCCGAAGGGGGGCGTCATGACGGCGGCGTCGCCGGCGTGCGCTCGAAGCCCTGTGCCCGCAATTCCGTCGCCTCGCGCTGCCGTTCGGGAATCATGCGATCGTAGATCGCCTGGCGGGTCTGCGGCGACAAGTCGGCGCGACGGATGCGCATGTCCCGGGGTGGTCTCCTTGCCGGAGCCAGCCGCGCCGGCGGCCGTGGCATCACACGGGCCGGCTTGACTCCGGCGGCCGGCGCATCTAATCCGCCGCGCTCCCAGCCCCCGCGTGCACGCAAGGCCCCTCGCCATGAAGATCCGCAACAGCCTGAAATCGGCCAAGACCCGCGACAAGAACTGCCGCGTCGTGCGCCGCCACGGGCGCGTCTATGTCATCAACAAGAAGAACCCGCGGATGAAGGCCCGCCAGGGCTGATCGCCCGGCGTCCACTCAGCGCAGGCCGCCCGGCGTTTGCGCGGCCCACGCCCGCGCCCGCTGCGGTTCCAGCCGGAATCTCACCCACAACGCCAGTATGCGGAAGTCGCTCGCGAGCGACCACAGAGGATGGCCGAACGTCGCCGGGCGATTGCGCTCGATGACAAGATGCCCGGTCCAGGCACGGCCGTAGCCGACCACGACCGCCGCCGCCAGCTGCCACCAGCGCCCGGACACGATGGCCCCGGCCCGCAGCAGCGCCGCCGTGCTGGCGGCGCAATGCGAAGGACGCCGTTGGCGCGACGCGGCAGGATGTGATTCGCTGGCAGCGCGACAGGGGAACGCGGCATGGCGGCGGCATCGATCGATCTGGCGGGTCTGGCGGCGACACTTGTCGCAGAGGCAGGCGAGGCCGGCGCCGACGTGCATGGCAGCGGCGCCGCACTGGCCCGCGCGGCCGTACGGTTGGGGCCGCGCAGCAACCTCGGCATCCGCAGCACCCGCGCGGCCGATCTGCCGGGCCTGAGCTGCGAGCTGTTCGCGCCGAAGCTCTCGCGCAAGCTCGCGCCGGTCCCGCATCCTGGTCCGATGCCCCCCTGGTTCAAACCCTGGAGCAACGTCGCCGCCACCGACGAGGTACGCCTGCTGCGCATTCCCGGCGGGCATCTGCTCCATCTGGCGCATGCGCCGGTGGTGCTGACCGCGAACGCCGACGCGATCGTGCAGGATTGTTCGGGACGCTACGCGCCGCTGGTCAACTACGTCGCGGCCGACCTCGACGCGGTCGTGCGCGCGGCGCGCCCGGTGCCGGGAACCGTGTTCGTGCTCGGCACCGAAATCCAGCCGGTCAACTATTGCCACTGGCTGATCGACGACCTGCCGCGCCTGCATGTGCTGGAAGAAATCGGCCGGCACCGCGACGTGACCGTCGCGGTGCCGCCGCTCACCGCTGCCTTCCAGCGCGAGACCTTGCGCTCGTGCGGCTTCGACGACGCGCACGTGGTCGAACTCGGGCCGATGCAGGCGCTGCGCAGCGACACGCTGCTCGCCACCAACGACCTGCCCGACCCGCCGCATCCGGCCTTCAAGGCGTCGGCCTGGGCCCTGCACTTCCTGCGCCAACGGATCGGCGGCGCGATGGCGAACGGACGCGGGCGGCGGCTCTATTTGTCGCGTGCCGACGGCGTCGGACGGCGGATCGTCAACGAGGCGGCGCTGGTCGCCGCGCTGCGCCCGCTCGGCGTGGAAGCCGAGACGCTGGCGGACAAAACGGTACGCGAGCAGGCGGCGCTGCTGGCGGGGGCGTCATTCGTCGTCGCGCCACACGGCGCCGGGTTGGCCAACATCGTGTTCGCGCCGCCCGGCGCGGGATTGCTGGAGCTGTTCCCGCGCAGCTACGGCACGCCTGCCTACTATCTGCTGGCACGCGGGGCGCAGCTCGACTACGCCTATCTGCTGGTCGAGGACGTGGTGCCCGGCGAGCGCGCGCAACTTGACGACATGCGCGTGGACGTCGCGCAAGTGGCCGCAAAGTGCCGGGAGATGCTGCGCTAGCGCGCAGCCGACGGATGGGCGCCAGCGCAGCGCCCATCCAGGCGGCGATCAGCTCTGCTGTTCGGCCGACGGCGTCTCACCCGCGTTTTCCGCGGCGGGGGTCATCGTCTCCATCATTGTCGTGTCCGCCGCCTGCTTGCGGGAGCGGCGGGGTGCCCGCGGCGCGGCAGGGGCCGCACGGCGCACTGGCGTCTTGCGGGTGGTTGCAGTCTTGCGCGTGCCGGTCGCCTTCACGGCGCGACCCGTCGTCGCCTTCGCGGCGCGGCCCGCCGTCGCCTTCACGGCGCGGCCCGTCGTCATCTTCGCAGCGCGCCCCGCAGTCGCCTTCGTGGCGCGACCCGCCGTCGCCTTCACGGCGCGGCCCGTCGTCGCCTTCGCGGCGCGGCCGGTAGCGGCCTTCGCGGTGCGACCCGTCGTCGCCTTCGCGGCGGTCTTGCGCGCAGTGGTCTTGCGTGCGGCCGTGCCGCGCGCCGAAGTGCCGCGCCCGCCCGCGGTCTTGCGCGTCGATTTCGCGGTCGCGGCCGCCGCACGTTTCGGCGCCGCCTTGCGCGTGCCGGTCTTCGCCGCCGCGGTCTTGCGTGCGCCGGTCGCCTTCGTGGCGCGGCCCGTCGTCGCCTTTACAGCGGTCTTGCGCGTGGTGGTCTTGCGCGTGGTGGTGCCGCGCGTGCCGCGGCCGGCCCCGCCGGTGCGCCGTGCGCCGGCGCGCATCGCCAATGGCTGCGCGCGCCCTCCGTCGGTGGTGGTGGAATCGTCGTTGCTCACGTCCAGCATCTCCCTTATTGCCGTGGGTAGGTATCGTGGTTCATCCGAACGGCCACCGCCGTGGCCGGTTCCGCAATCTGCGGCACGGGTGACGCGGAAACTGGCGCGCCGCGCTGCCAGCTTCCTCCGGCCGAATGCCGCGACGTGTTCCTGCTGCGCCGGACCCGCGTGCGGACAAGCAGACTGCTCATCGGCCGAAACGCTCTCCCGCTCCTGCAACACCGATGGCTCTTGACGAATCGCGAATCGCGCGTGTGCAGGCAAAACGACGCTATCAACTCTCTCGCGCATCGCTGTCAACAACAACCGCGCGATTTCTGCCGCTGCCGCAAAAAAAAATGACGCCACTGCAGCATCCCGTGGCGTCTCCGTCACCCGAGCGGCACGCCGATACGGGTCAGCGCGTCGGCATCGGCCGCGCGGCGCGGCACCGCAGAGGCCCGGCGGCGGCGCGCG
>JAJZVE010000730.1 GCA_021845835.1 Pseudomonadota bacterium
AGCCTGGCGGCGATTTTCGTGCAGCGCAGCGGCGCGGCGGTGATGCCGAGCGCGTGCTGCAGCATCGCCACGTCGAAGCGGGCGAAGTGGAACAGCTTCAGCGTCGCCGGATCGGCGAGCAAAGCTTTCAGGTTGGGGCAGTCGGCGCCGCGTCCGCCGAGGGCCTCCGGCACGATCTGCACCAGATGCGCGCTGCCGTCGCCCGCGGAAAGCTGCACGAGGCAAAGCCGGTCGCGACGCGGATCGAGCCCCATCGTCTCGGTATCGACCGCAACCACCGGGCCGAGCGTGAGGCCGTCGGGCAGGTCGTGACGATGCAGATGTACCGCGCCGCCGGGGATGAACTGGGTGATCTCGGCCATCATGCTGGTGCCCAGGAGAAGACTCGAACTTCCACGACCTTGCGGCCACAGGTACCTGAAACCTGCGCGTCTACCAATTCCGCCACCTGGGCAATGGTCCGAGCGGAGGCGGGCGATGTAGCGGCGGGGCGGCGCTGCGTCAACTGCGCTTGAGAGGTGCCCGGAGCAGGCATATCAAGGCGCCGGTCCTTGCGGGAGCGGATGATGGCGACGCGCAGCGTGGCGACGGTGTTCGGCGGCTCGGGCTTCATCGGCCGCCAGGTGGTGAAGCGGCTGGCGCTGGCCGGCCATGTGGTGCGCGTGGCGGCGCGCGACACCGAGCGGGCGCGCCAGCTCTGCCCGATGGGCATGGTGGGGCAGGTGGTGCCGCTCTACGCGACGCTGGCCGACCGCGGCACGGTGGAGCGGGCGACCGCGGGGGCGGATCTGGTGGTGAACCTGGTCGGCATCCTGGCCGAGCACCGGCGCGGGGATTTCCAGCGCATCCAGGCGGAAGGCCCCGGCCTGATCGGCGCCGCCGCCGCGGCGGCGGGGGTCGCGCGCGTGGTGCATGTCTCGGCGATCGGCGCCGATCCGGATGCGCCGAGCCTGTATGCGCGCAGCAAGGGGCAGGGCGAGCAGGCGCTGCGCAGCGCCTTTCCGGCGGCCACCATCCTGCGCCCCTCGGTCGTGTTCGGGCCGGAGGACCGGTTCTTCAACCTCTTCGGGGCGCTGGCGGCCTTCTCGCCGATCATGCCGGTGATCGCCGGCGCGACGCGGCTGCAGCCGGTCTATGTCGGTGACGTGGCGGATGCCGTGATGGCGGCGCTGCAGCGTGCCGACGCGGTCGGCCGCACCTACGAACTCGGCGGCCCGCGGGTCTGGACGATGCGCGAGATCCTCGCCTGGATCCTGACGGAGACGATGCGCCACCGGCCGCTGGTCCCGGTGCCGATGGCGATCGTGCGGCTGCAGGCGGCGGTGCTGGAACGGCTGCCCGGCAAGCTGCTGACGCGCGACCAGTTGCTGCTGCTGACGCGCGACAACGTGGTGGCGGAAGGGGCGGCGGGGCTGCGCGAGCTGGGGGTGACGCCGACGCCGGCCGAGCTGGTGGTGCCGCATTACCTGCAACGCTTCCGGCCGGGCGGCCGGCACCGGGAACTCTACGCAAGCTGAAAGGTCCGATACGGACCCTTTCTTCCCCAAGATGCTGCATGGCAGATCTGCGATGGGCTGAATCGGCCCGAATATAGGGTGGTATTGCTGCCCTATCGGCAAGTTCCCACTCGCAAGGGCATTCCTGCTGTCCTACTATCAGGACGGTAAGGTTTGCCTGGAGGGGGTTCGCCGATGGCCGAGCGCATGCTGCAATTCGTCCGCGTCGGGCAGCAGACGCCGGACAAGCGCGATCCCGCGGCCCGCCGCGCCGACTTCCGCGAGATCTATGCCGACTTCCAGCCGGCGCGCGCCGCCACGCAGGCCAGCCGTTGCAGCCAGTGCGGCGTGCCGTTCTGCCAGGTGCATTGCCCGCTGCACAACAACATCCCCGACTGGCTGAAGCTGACCGCGGAAGGCCGGCTGGAGGAGGCGTACGAGATCGCCTCCGCCACCAACACCTTCCCGGAGATCTGCGGCCGCATCTGCCCGCAGGACCGGCTGTGCGAGGGCAACTGCGTCATCGAGAAAGGCTATGACAGCGTCACCATCGGCGCGGTCGAGCGCTTCATCACCGACACCGCCTTCGAACGCGGCTGGGTGAAGCCGGGCAAGCCGCGGGTCGAGAACGGGCTGTCGGTCGGCATCATCGGTGCCGGCCCGGCCGGGCTGGCGGCGGCGGAGCAACTGCGCCGGATCGGCTATGCGGTGCATGTCTATGACCGCTATGACCGCGTCGGCGGCCTGATGATCTATGGCATCCCGAACTTCAAGCTGGAGAAGGAGATTGTTCTCCGCCGCCGGCGGCAGTTCGAAGCGGCCGGCATCGAATTCCATCTCGGCGTCGCGGTCGGGCGCGACGTGACTCTGGCGGAGCTGCGCACGCGCCACGACTCGGTGCTGGTCGCGACCGGCGTGTACAAGGCGCGCGACATCGGCGGGCCGGGCGCCGGGCTGCCCGGCATCGTGCCGGCGCTCGATTATCTCACCGCGTCCAACCGCGAGAATCTCGGCGAGCCGGTGGCGGATTTCGCGTCCGGCCTGCTGAACGCGGCGGGCAAGAACGTGGTGGTGATCGGCGGCGGCGACACCGCGATGGACTGCGTGCGCACCGCCGTGCGCCAGGGCGCGGCCAGCGTGAAATGCCTCTATCGCCGCGATCGCGCCAACATGCCGGGTTCGATGCGCGAGGTGAAAAACGCCGAGGAGGAGAACGTGGAGTTCGTCTGGCTCTCGGCGCCGGAAGCCTTCCTGGGTGACGATAGCGTGGCCGCGGTGCGCGCGGTGCGCATGCGCCTCGGGCTGCCCGACGCCACCGGGCGGCAGGCGGTGGAGCCGGTGGAGGGCAGCCATTTCACGCTGCCGGCCGATCTGGTCATCAAGGCGCTCGGCTTCGATCCGGAGGATCTGCCGGCGGCGTTCGACGCGCCGGCGCTGAACGTGACGCGCTGGGGCACGCTGAAGATCGACCATCGCAGCTTCATGACCAGCCTGCCCGGCGTATTTGCCGCCGGCGACATCGTGCGCGGTGCCTCGCTGGTGGTGTGGGCGATCCGCGACGGGCGCGATGCCGCCACGCAGATGCACGCCTGGATGCGCGCCAACGCCGTTGTTCCCGCTGCTGCGGAGTGACCGAGATGCCGGAAGATTTCGTCGCCGCCTGGACCGCCAACGCCGCACGGCTGCGGCATACGTACGACCCTGCGCAGGAACATGACGCCTGCGGCGTCGGCCTCGTGGCCGCGCTGGACGGCAAGAAGCGCCGCGACGTGGTGCAGGCCGGCATCGACGCACTGCGCGCGGTGTGGCACCGCGGCGCCGTCGATGCCGACGGCAAGACCGGCGACGGCGCCGGCATCCATATCGAAATCCCGCAGGACTTCTTC
>JAJZVE010000731.1 GCA_021845835.1 Pseudomonadota bacterium
CATATCCGTCACGTCACAATCCAGTGGCTGGTTTTTACGCCGCCACGCCGGCCTGGTTTTGATCCGCCGTTGACATCCGCGGCCGATCCGGTGGCGTCACCAGATCGCGCAGCGACGTGATCATTTCCAGCTTCACCCCCGCATCAAGCAGCGCGGCGACCGCGCAGCGGATCTGCTGCACGCGGTAACGCACCGTCTCCTTGCTCACGGCGCGGCCGCGGCGGACCCGGCCAGCAAGGACCGCGGTGGCATCGCTGCTCGCCTGGCGGATCGTGGCGGGATCGCTGTATGGGTTCCGCCGGTTGCCACCCTTCAGCCCCTGGAGGAACCGGGCGACATCTTCCTGGAACGACACCGCCATTGCCTCGATGGCCACGGTGTAGTGGTCGCGCATGTCCGGCCGAATCAACTCGACCTGCGGCCAGCCGGCGATATTAGTTCGCGCCCAGTTCCAGCCAGATGCGGTCTTGCGCGTCAGCGAGACGATGTTCTCGGCAAGCATTTCCGTCCGGATCCAGACCTCGAACCGGTCGAGGAGGTCGGCGGTCACCTCTTCCGGCTCGATGCCTTCAAGGGTGAGGAACCGCATGAAGCGGACGAGGCCGCGCTGCCGATCCTCGGAAGGCAGGGCAGCGTGCAGCGTCGCCCAGGCTGGAGCAAGAACATTACGCCGCGGTCCGGCATCGGCGTGGCGGCCAAGGCGGAGCAGAATCTGGCGGAGGTCCGATACCGTCGCGGCGAGCGTCGACTCCTCGATCCCGGTGTGCGCCGCCGGCTTTTCCCAGAGGACCGTATTGAGATACGCGCACGACCACCTGTCGACCTCCTCGGGCGGCGGGCGCTCGGCCTCGACGGCATAGATGATCCGCTCCACCCGACGGACCGAGGACACCCAGTTCCGCCGCTTGCGGATGTCGAGATCGGTCCACGAGGTGATCGCCGCCTTGATTGCCGCGGCGGTGAGCACGCGATCCGGCTTGGGCATATCCTTCTCACACGCCATCCCCACCACAGCCTCGGAGGGCGCGGTGACAACTCTCGAGATCGCCTCCGCGCAGGCCGGTTCGGGCGGCACGGTGATATCGGCCGCCGCGCTCAGCGAGGCTCCAGCAAGCACATCCATCCGAGCATCGATGTTGTCCATGGGCGCATCAGCCTCCATTTCTGCCGAGTGGCAATATGTGGCAAATAGCGGCAAGTCATTAAGCCTGTCAACGAGCAACCCACTCGGTTCATTACTGACAGTTTTCATGAATTAATGCTCCGACATTGATATCATTGACTTCATATGCATTGCCATTCAGCGCCTCCTCTACCATCCGATCGAGAGCTTCGACTGGCACAAACGGTGTGCGTCCGATCCTCACCACCGGCAGACGCCCGGTGGCAATCCACCACCGCACCGTGCGCGGGGAGCGGCCGAACCTCTCGGCCACGCGGGCAATCGACAGCATTTTCTCACCGCTGTGAGCGATGCGTTCGAAGGGCTCGGGTGAAGACATCCGTTCAAGCCGCGGCCCGGAGCCAGCAGCGTCAGCGGCGATCGAATTCGGTAATGCGGATTGGGGATCGTTCAGGGTATCGGGCATGTCGGCCTCCGTCTTGAGAGGCCTTCCGATCAATAGACCCGCGGTCGCCGCGACAACGGGAAAATCGCGTCAAGGCAATTCCACGCATGAAGCGGAAATTTATCGCCGTCGGGAAAACAACCTTGACGCGGCGACCGCGAGCTGACCTGCGCCCGCGCCGTCTCGGTCAGATCTGCCGAACGCAGGATTTAAAAATTCGTCTCGCCGCGGCGACCGTAATTCGGTCGAACTGAACAGCGGCCGCAAGGCCGTCTCGGCGGACGGACCGGCCCGAGCAATCCTGGCTACCGAGTGGTCAGGAGCGAATGCGAGGTCCCCACCCCGGCGCCTCCGGGGCAAGTGACTGACGGCCTCAACCCGGCTCCGGTGCACCCGGCGGGATGCCCGATGTCAAAACAAGGTGTGCGGCGCGTGGCACTCAATTGCGCGCAATTCCGCCGGGCTCTCTCCCGCCACACCGGCATTCGCCGCAGACGCGGACCGCTCCGGCCCTCCCGACGGCGGTCGCCCGCCCAGGGAGCAGTCGAGACCATATATGCCTGCTGTGCGGGCTGCAGCGCGAGGGGTCAGACCCTCATCAGCGTCGCGAGACGGCGAACTGCAGGGCAGACGGACTGGCCCACCGGTGAAACGGGCGTCTCGACGATAGGCGGATGGAACAGGCGACTCCGAGTTTCCGCGCGCCCGCCATCGGCAGGCAGGATACGCGGAGCCGGAGCTATGGCCAAATGCGAACATTGGTCTGCTGACTTCAGGAAAGCATTTGGTGTCAGCTGTTCAGGAGTAGCGTGATCGGATGCTTCAGTCCGTCGCAGACGGCATAAGTCACTGACTAATCAAAATGATCTTGCGACTTGTCATTGCGGCGACTCAGCCGGCGTGTCGGTTTCGAGGCGCAGCTGGTTCCATGCCTCACGGTATGGTTCAAGCCAGGTCGGCCCGTAGGCCTCGGCCAAACCCAAGTGGCTATAGTCAGGCAAGAGGCGGCGCATGTCGCCGTCCTTGTGGGGCTGGCCTTTGTGACCTGGCCGCGCGAGCCAAGTCTGATGAGAAATACGCAGCACCTCGGCGACCACGGCACTCGGCACGACGAAGGTGTCAGGGAGCGCGCGAGCGTCAGTCGGGAACGACAAAAACACGTAAAAGAGGCTCGCGCCCTTGATGCTCTCGTGCTTGGCTTTCATGTGCCAGCCGCCATCGGTGCCAAGCTGGCGGCGTGTCTTCACCTGAATGGCGCACGCGCGTTGGCCGTTCTCATCGGTGACGACGATGTCGGCGGTCGGTACGCCGACTGGCGCGAGTGCGGCAATCAAACCCTGCCGCAGAAGTTGCGACATGACGTAGTGCTCGCCAGCAGCCCCGAGAAGTGATGAAGGAGAAGGCATGGAATGTACGCATCCGTTGTTGAGTGCGATGACTAGCTGAAGGCGCTGCAGCCAAATTGCTTCATGCTACGAGGCTTGGACCTATTCGAAGAAATCCTCGTCGATTTTCTTGACGTGAAAGGTCTCCTCAATCCGGCAGCCCATGTCGTGGCGTATCATCAGGCGGGTCAGATGGTCGCCATCGACCAGGACGATACGCTTGCTCAGATAATCGGCTGTTTCGCGGGCGTTGGCGGTGAAGGTCGAGGTGGTGACGAACAGGCCCTTGGCGGCTTTGTGGCGGTCGAGGCTGCCGAAGAAATCGCGGATCGCGCCCGAGCCCACGGTGTTGCCGGCGGCATAGCGCTTGGCCTGCACATAGACGCGGTCGAGGCCGAGGGCGTCCTGGTCGATAACGCCGTCGAC
>JAJZVE010000732.1 GCA_021845835.1 Pseudomonadota bacterium
GCGCCGGGGCGCTGGCCCGCCGTGCCGCCGCGATCGGGGAAAAACATCGGGCGCTCGGCCTGGCCTCTCCCACCGCCGATCCGGCGGTGAAAGCGGTGCTCCGCGCGGCCCGCCGCGCTGCGACGGCCCGACGGCCACCCGTGCCGAATGCCAGGACACTGGCCCGCCTGGCAGCGGCCTGCCCGGGCGATCTCGCCGGTCGTCGCGATCGGGCGCTGCTGCTGCTAGCGGCCGCGGGGTTTTCGCGCGCCGCCCTGGTCGGCCTTGATGTCGAGCATGTTTCTGTTCGCGCGCCCGGGCTGCATCTGGTCGTCGCCGGTGATCGTTCTGACGGCGGCGCCAGTGGCCGGATCATCACCGTCACTCGGAGCAGCGTGCCCGGCGCCTGCCCGGTCCGGGCCCTGGACGACTGGCTGCGCGTCTCCGACACGCTGTTCGGCCCGGTGTTCCGCAAAATCGACCGCTGGGGCAACGTCGAGCAGCACCGCCTCGGCACCGACGCCATCCGCCGGATCCTGGCGCGCCGGGCCACGCGTCGTCCCCGCGGGACAGGCCGCCGGCGCCAGGCAGGCGTCACATGACGCGCGCGGCCGCGGCCAAGGCCAGCGCGGCAGCCGACGCCCTGCTCGACTGGCTGCGCACGCAGACGCGGGATGCCACGCCGGAAATCCCGGCCACGGCCGGATCGGCGGCGTCCCTGGCGGACGCGACAGGCACGGGCCGGACGGAGATCGCCGATGCCGCGCCGGTCGACCCGGTGTCCGCAGCGCCGGCGCCGGGCACGATCGCGTCGGGTGCGCGGTGGGCGGCTGCCCCTGGCGAAGACACGTTCGCGCGCGGCGCCCCGCAACACCTGCCGCACACCGACTGGCTGCATCACCGGCTGACCATTTTGGGACCAGTGCACGACCTGGCGGCGTTTCGCGCGGCGGCGGCCGGCGCCGGCACCATCCCCTGGCAGTTCGACCTCGACCGCATGGAGGAGGATTTTTTTCATTTGCTGGTGGCGCCACCGCCGCCCCAGCAGCGCAGCCTGAGTCTGACCGGCGCGCGCATCGTCGCCGGACAGCTGCGCGCAGCCGTTTCCCGCCGCCACGCTCTTGCCGTCGCGCGCGTCGGCAGCAGCCGGACCGGGGCGGTCTGCCGGGCCTGCCCGTTCGACCTGCGCGCGCTTGTGCCGGTCCCCGACACCGTGCTGCGTCTTGGCCCGGACGACCCGGCCTCGCTGTCGTGGCTGTGGGAAAACTGGGGCACCACCCAGGCCCTGCGCCACGTTGCCGCGCAAGCGGCAGCCACCGGGACCGACGACCAGGATCGGCTGCCGCCCGGAGAGGCGGCGTTTCGCATAAAATTCTGGTCGGCCGACTGGACCCCCTGGCGCGCGCTGGCGCAAATCGCCACGCGCTGGACGACACTGCGCTTCGAAGTCCGCCCGAGCTACGACCCGCCGTGAGGGGCCCAGCCCCGCCGCGCGCGACCAGTGCCGATCCAGACGCCTGGGAGGATTCTTCGCGCGCTCACACCGCCGACACCGCGCCAGTGCTGTCGGTGGCGGGTTTTGAAGGGCCGCTCGACTGGCTGCTGGAGATGGTGCGGGCCCGAAAAATCGATCTGACAAAACTGTCGATCGTGGCGCTGATCGGGTCGTTCGCCGACGCGCTGGAGGCCGCGCTCGCCACCACCGATCGTCGCCCCGCGCAACTCGGGCGCATGGCGACGTGGCTGGTAATGGCGGCGACACTCACAGAAATGCGGTCACGGCTGCTGCTGCCGGCCGACACGCCGGAAGCTCATGCCGCCACGGCCGAAGCCGAGGCGCTGCGATGTCTGCTGGTCGACCGGGCGCGGATGGGCGCGGCGGCCAGCTGGCTCGAACGGAAGACCCAGCTTGGCCGCGACGTGTTTGCCCGGGGTCTGCCGGCGGCGAGCACGCCCGGTCGCGGCGGCGACCCCGGTCGCGTCGGCGACATCACCGACCTGCTGCGCGCCTGCCTGGTGGCCCTCCTTGTGCCCGAGCAGCAGGCGGCCGCCCTGCGACCGCGGCCACCGCCGCTCTGGCGGGCCAGCGACGCGATCCCGCACATGCGCCAACGGCTCGCTGCGCTGCCCGCCGGCGGTCCGCTGGCGGCATTCCTGCCGATCATTGCCGGCCAGGAATCCGACCGGGACGTGCGCTGTCGCGCGGCCGTCGCCAGTACGCTGCTGGCGGGCCTGGAACTCGCGCGTGACGGCGTGCTGGCGCTGGAGCAGGAGGTCGCGTGGACGCCAATTGGCGTCAGACACCACGATGCTGGCGCAGGAGAGCGGGAAGCTCCGGCGTGACCCGCGCTCGGCCATTCGCTCGTGTGCGCGGCTCGCTCAAACAGCTGATCGCGGGCGGCGCGCCGGCAGACACGGCGGGTCGCTCAGCGTGCCGGACCGGCCCGCCGGCGCGACCGACGGCATGGACACGACCGCATCGGACAATGCTTCCGGCAGCACGACGCCGCGGTTTTCCGCATCCGCTGCGTCAACGGCATTGGCCAGCGTGGCGATCAGGTCCGCTGCCGCCCAATGCCTGTGGCGGACGATCCAGTGCCGGATATGCGGGTTCTTCAAGAGCGCGGGTGCCCAGTCGGTTCGTGCAAACATGTCGCTGTCCCGCGGGTACCAACCGATGAGGGTATAGACGGCCACGGCCTCCTGCCATTGGTCACGAGGCCGAGGTGGGGCATGAGCAGCCTTGTCTCCGTCGATCAGCCGGCTCAGCGCAAAACGCTCGGATGGCCTGCACGCCACCTCCCGCTGTTCCCGGGCGGCGCGGGCTGCCGTGGTCTCGTGTGCGCGGAGCTGTGCCATCTGTCGCGCCCGGCGACGGGCTCCGCCAGCGCCCTGCCGCCGGCGTGCCATTTCGCGGGCCGGACCGAGGCCATGGCGATCAGTGCGCAGAGCGGCGAGCAGCATCAGCAATGGCCGGGTGAGCGGCGCGGCAAACAGATCCTCGACCAGCCTGGCGTCGAACGCTCCAAGGTGCCACAGCAGGGTCTCCGCCGTGATGCCGTCATTCTCGCCGGCAATCAGCAACTCCGGATTCCAGGTGATGCCCTGAAGCCGCGTGCCGCTCTCCGCAGTCAGAAACGTCACCGCGGCCAGCAAGGCCGGTGCGGCGATCTCCGGGGACAAGGACCCGGGCGTCCAATCCCCCGGGAGCTGCCAGGACTTGCCGTCGGCAGCCCGGACCGGCGCCGCTCGCTGCCCGTCTTCCCAGAGCGGTCCCAGCATGACGAACATCAGCCGGCGCAACACTTCGAAGACACGGGCCCATTTCAGGGAGCGTGCCCAGGGACCTCGCGGCCCTGCGCCGACCAACATGGCGAGGAGGTCGGTCTGGACCC
>JAJZVE010000733.1 GCA_021845835.1 Pseudomonadota bacterium
TGACGGTCCATGACGACGCAGGGACACATTGCGCCGTAGCCGCAGGATCCGCCACCCTGGCCGGCGCCTCGGGCTGGAGCCTTCCCTTGACGTTCGTCCAGCCGACGATGGAGCAGCACGAGACGGACGCCTGGATCGACCGCAGCGCCGCGCTGACGGATGACGGCCGTTGCACCGTGGCCACGGCCGAGCGCTGCGTCGATGGCCCCGCCACCAAGACCATCGACGGCCGCACCGTCACGCGCGCGTGCTGGTCCTATGAGCACACCCTGACGTGCGCCTCGGGCGCACCGGCGGACGAATGCGCCCCTCTGGCGGCCAGCGGCTGCACGCCGGCTACCAGCCTGTGCCAGCAGGCGAATGCCGCGACGGGGCTGTGCGAGATCTACCAGGACACCTACACCTGCCCGGTTGCTGCGCAAACCGCCAGCACCGCCGCGAACTGCCCCGCCAACGTCTATTGCCTGGGTTCGAACTGCTTCGACACCCGCTACACCAACGATGCCGACTTCGCCCGCTCCATGTCGCTGATGGAAGCCGCCCGCGAGGCGGGCGTCTACCTCGATACGGACAACATGCAGGTGTTCAAGGGCGAGGGCAACCGCTGTCGCGACGGGCTGCTGAAGAACTGCTGCTATTCGGACTCGGCCGGCGCCGGCATGAGCAACCAGAGCCTGTTCGGCGTGGGCTCCAGGCTGGTGTTCGACGTGCTGATGAACGCCGACAACCGCCAGTTCCTCTACCAGGGCATGCAGGCGCTGCTGCTGAACGGCGGTTTCAGCGGCAGCTTCACCAGCTACGGCGTGACGGTGGCGGTCAATGGCACCGCGCTCCCTGCAGGTTCGGCCGTTCTCTACTCCGGCGACAGCATGGTGGTCGCCTTCGACCCCTGGTCGCTGGCCATCGCGGCAACGATCTACATCGTCATGTCGATGTCGTCCTGCAACGAGGACGAAGGAAAGCTCGCGATGAAGGAGGGAGCCGGACTATGCGTCACCATCGGCACCTACTGCTCGTCATGCATCCGCATTCTTGGCAAGTGCGTCTCCTGCATCGAGCACACCACCGGCAAGTGCTGCTTCAACAGCAGGCTCGCACGCATCGTCAACGAGCAGGGCCGGTTACAGGTCGGCAAGGGCTGGGGCTCGGGCGAAAACCCCGACTGCTCGGGCTTCACCATCGCCCAACTCCAGAGCCTGGATTTTGCGGCGATGGATCTCACGGAGTTCTATACCTCCCTCGTCCCCACGCTGCCCAACGTCGGAACGATCCAGGGCAGCAGCGCCTCGCGCCTGACGACCTGCTACTACGGACAGGGAAAGTGCCAATGAAGCCGCTGAAGTTCGCCTGCGCCACCGCGCTGCTGGCCGCATTCGCGTCATCTGCCCTAGCCGATGACAGGGTCCGGACCCCGGTGCCCGATGCGCGCCCGGTGCTGTTGGCCGCCCTCCAGGCGGCCGACGGGCAAGCACACGGCATCCTCAGCGGCGCGGTGGCCGATGCGATCACGAAGCGTTTCGGCGCCACCTCGCCGATCAACATCGACGTCACAACCGAAAAGCGCTACGCCCAACCAGGCTGCAGCCGTCTGAAGGTAACGTTCTGGCAGGACGGCGTTCTGCTACCCGGCGCCACGACCCCACGCCGACAGACGATGGATTTCGGCATCAACTACTGCCTCGACGGCCGTCCGCCGCAATCCTTGAGGTAGAGGCAACCCATGAAGCGCTTTGCGTTCCTCACGTCCGTTCATCTGCTGCTGGCATTCACCTTGATGCTGGGCGCCTGCGCCGCATCGGCCCAGGATGCCGTTTCGCACTACTGGTCAGACAGTTGGCGCGGCTGGCATTTCTATGAAGAGCCCACGCCCGAGGAGCAAGAGCATCCGGCACCACCAGACAAAACTGTGCCATCTGCACCACCGGCCGAGCCACTGAGAGCGCCAGAACTGGTCGAGTTCGAACGCCTGCAGAAAACCCTGGAGGACTATCGCAACATCGCCATCATGCGGCCGACCGAGACGAATGTCCGGCGCTACATGGTACTGGAGTCCCAGGTCGTCGCACGCGCCTCCTACTTCGCCGACGTGGCGCAACGCGTCGCCTGGGCCACACCGGAACTCGATCCGACCCTGCAGGGCCGACCAGTCAATGCCAAGGCGCTGGAGGTCTTCGAGCAGAACGAGTTGGCAGATCGCTCGCGCGCCATCGCCGAGTTGGGCCGTGACCATGTGCTGTTCTTCTTCTACCGTTCGGATTGCCCCTACTGCCACGCCTTCGCACCGACACTGGAAGCCTTCCAGGCCCGCCACGGCATCCAGATCGTGGCCATCAGCATCGATGGGGGGCCGATGCCGGGCTTCCCCAACGCACGCCCGGACAACGGCATTGCCGCCACCCTGAAGGTCACGCAGGTGCCCGCCGTCTTCCTGGCCCAGCCCTTCACCGGAAGGATCAATCCCATCGGTTTCGGCGTGCTCTCCGAAGCCCAGTTGCTCGAACGCATCAGTACCGTTTCATCGCCTCAAAGCGAGGCGATGGTCCCCAGCGCTTTGCGGCAGATCGTTCTTCAGTAGGAGACGTCCATGGCTCAGGTGATGCCCCGCATCGGGACGCAAAGAATCACGGCGCTGGGGATGGCCGCGGTTCTGCTCGCCACATCGACACCGCTCAACGCCGGCGACCTGAACACCGAGGTGAACAACATGTTCAACAACCTAGGCGCCATCGGCAACTACACGGCACCGGGGGCCTTCCGCGGCCAGACCTTCAACACCTACACCGGCGGCAGTCTGATGATGCGTTCGCCCAACAAGGTCTATCAGCTCACGGCAATCCAGTTCCCCAGCGCCAAGGCCGGTTGCGGCGGCATCGACGTGTTCGGTGGCAGCTTCAGCCACATCTCGGCCACAGAGTTCAAGAACATGCTGAGGAACATCACGGCGGCACTGCCGGGCATCGCGTTCCAACTGGCGCTCGAAGCGGTTTCGCCGCTGCTGGGCGGTCTGACCAAGTGGGCCAAGGGACTGGAGACCTGGATCAACAACGCCCGCATCAACTCCTGCGAAACCGCCAAGGCGATCGTCAGCACGGCCGCCGAGTCCATCGGCTACAGTTCGCAGGAAACCTGTGCCGACCTCGCCATCGAGATGGGCCTGGAGAGCGACCGCGATGCGGCGCGTCGCCGCTGCGCCACGGACCGAGCCAGCATCCTGGCTTCGGCGCGTGCCTCCAGCGATCCGAACGTGAAGAACAAGGCACCTTTCGTCGGCAACCTGACCTGGAAGGCCTTGCAGTACACCGGTTCCTACCTGGATGACCCGGAGCGCGAGATGATCATGAGCATGGTCGGCACCATCATCTATTATCCG
>JAJZVE010000734.1 GCA_021845835.1 Pseudomonadota bacterium
CAAGCGCTTCGCCAAGCGTTTCGTTGCGGGCAAGCCGGTCACCCTGCTCGGCGCCCTGGCGCTTGCACAGCAAGGACAGATCGCCCGCGCCTGGCACCTGCTGGAGAGCGAAGACCTGACCGATGACGCCGCCGCCGCGCCGGGCAAGCGCGAAACCCTCTATGTGCACGTCTCACGCAGAGAGCGCGATCACGCGCTCGACCCTCGCACCAGACGATTCGTGGTGGAGGCTGGTGCCAGTGCGTTCGACGAGGAGGCGTGAAAACGGAAGTGTTGATTGAACTATCAGTCTGTCGGGTTCCCCCGGCGGTTGGGATGGTGCAGGATTGGTGGATGGCGAATTTCATTCTGTTCAACCGCGACCAGTCATTCCTGCTGCCGCCGGACCTGAAGGACTGGCTTCCCAAGGACGACGTGACGCATTTTGTTGTCGCCGCCGTGGAGCGGGTGCCGCTTGGGCAATTCCAGGTTTCCGAACGGGCGGGCGGCAAGCCGCAATATCATCCGCGGCTGATGCTGGCGCTGCTGATCTATAGCTACGCCAACGGCATCTTCTCCTCGCGCAGGATCGAACGGGCCGGCCATCGCGACCTTGGCGTGCGCTTCGTTGCGGCCAGCCTGCATCCCGACCACGACACCATCGCGACCTTCCGGCGCACCAACAAGGCCGCGTTCGAGGCGGCGTTCCTGCAGGTTCTGCTGCTGGCGCGCGAGAGCGGCCTGCTGCGCGTCGGCACGGTGTCGATCGACGGCACCAAGATCGATGCTAGCGCCTCGAAGATCCGCTCGGTGCGCTACGACTGGGCCAAGGAGTTGCGCACGAAGCTATAACCGCGCGGCGTGTTGTGGCTCCATGATCTCCGAAATGGGGTAAAGTGCGCGGAAACTCATTGAAGGAGTTTGCACCTTGTCACGCAGTCTCTTGGTTGCCGCGCTTCTCGGGGCCGCCTCTGTCGGCATTTCCAGCTGTGACGATGACGATTATTATCGTCATGTTTATTATCCGCCGCCACCGCCGGTCGTGGTCCAGCCGCCGCCGGCGTCACCACCCGCCTATTACGCCCAGCCCCCGGCCTATTACGCCCCGCCGGCCTACTATTATGGTGGCTATGGCGGAGGCGAACATGGCGATGGTGACGGTGATTGATCTCATGAGATAACGAGTTCATCTCACTGTTTTGTGAAAATTCAAGTCGCGCACTGAAGATTGGCGTAGGTACGCCGTTAAGGATTTTTACGGCACCGTCGGCGGCGTTCACCAGGAAGGGGAAACGCGCACCATGAATGTCATGGTCAGCCAGTCAAAACTCCGTAGCCAACTGGTCGCTGACCGGCCCTCGCGCAAGGAAGCGGAGAGCGGGCGCCGTCCACCTCATCAATTTTGAACAGATCGTGTGGTGACCCCAAGGCCTCGCTCACCGCCGGCGAGCGGGTGCAGTTCTACCGCACCGAGGCCGCCATCGGGGTGGCGACCTCGGAATTCGGCACGGCGCGGACGGTGACGGCGGGGTCGGTGGAGGTGGTCAAGGACGATGCATTCTCGAGCAGCGCGGTTACCAACCTATGATAACAGATACCGCGCCAGATGGAAAAAAACGCGCCCCCGTCGGGGAAGGCGGGTTGCCGGCGCGAGTTAGGGGTAGATCTGGCTGATCTCCCAGTCGGCGCCGTCGCGGGTATAGACATCGCGCCGGTGCAGGCGGAACGGCATGTCCTGCCAGAACTCATAGAGATCGGGCACCAGCCGCCAACCCGACCAATGCGCCGGGCGCGGGATCGCGGTCTCATCCGGGAAACGCGCCTTCGCGGCTTCGAGCCGCGCCTCCAGAACGGCGCGGTCGGCAAGCTTGCGCGACTGGTCGGAGGCCCAGGCGCCGAGCCGCGACAGCGCCGGGCGGGTCGCGAAATAGGCATCCGCCTCCTCCGGCGAGACCGGCGCGACGGCGCCCTCGATGCGCACCTGCCGGCGGAGATTCTTCCAGTGAAACAACAGCGCGGCCCAGGGATTGTCCTGAAGTTCCAGACTTTTCCGGCTCTCGAGGTTGGTATAGAATACGAACCCGCGCAGATTCGCCTCCTTGAGCAGCATCACCCGCGCCGAGGGGCGGCCGGCTTTGGTCGCCGTCGCCAGCGTCATCGCATTGGGGTCGTTCGGCTCGCCCGCGCTCGCCTCGGCGAGCCAGGCCTCGAAGCGACGCAGCGGATCGGCGATGGGCAGATCGGGGGCGGATGGCATGGCGATGCTCCTTTTTTGTCTTTTTTACCGTTCTGCCGCATCGCGCCGCCGCCGCCAAGCCCGTTCGTTGCCACACGGGTCGGGCTTGCGCCGGAATCTGGAGGCTTCTGTGAGGTCGCGCGACACGATCTCTCCACACGCCGGCAGCGCGACCTCATTGAAGCCGGATTGAACCACCTTCGCCGAGTTGAATGCCTCCCTCCGGTCCCCGGCCGCTGCAAGTCTCACTGCGGGCGGAAACGAAACCCGTTATCCTCTTCCGGCTGATCCGGCTCCGGCTCCGGCCCGTTTTCCGGCGCGGCCGGATTCGCTTCCGGAGCAGGTTGTGGCCGGGGTCTCGGATTTTCCGCGACGGGCAAAGCAAAAAACGCCTCCGGTGTGTCCCCGAACGACTTGATCTTCTCGGATATCACCGCCCATGCTCGCGCATCCCGCGTCGCCATTGATCTGAGCTACCGCATCCGTGCTTCGATCTGCTGGCACCGCTGAATGTCGCCGGATGTCTCATGCCGCTGATGCGCAACCTGCAGCTGACTCCATTCTGCCACGTACTGCGCCGCTCGCTCCTTGGCATCGGCGCGGTTTTGCGCCTCGCGCTCCATGGCCTCGGCGAGCAAATCGGGGGTAGAAGCCGGCCTGTTTTCTGGCGCGGCCGGTCTCATTCCCGGGGAAGGCCGCGCCGGCGGCGCATTTCCGACCTGCTGCCAGGCCTCGGCAACCGAAGTCTCTGGCGTCCCGTCGGCAGTCTCTCTACTCTCGTCCATGGCGTTGCTCTCCTCTTGTGGATTCGACACCCCGAGCCTACCGGCTCAAGGTGGGCAACGCCGCCAGGAAATTTCAACAGGGGCCGGGACATCCCCAGAAGCACCCACGCCCTGGTATCCCGTGATCCATGATTTTGAGCCAGACATCGATAACCTTCTACCGGGATTGGCTCGGCATACCCGTGCCGGAGCGCGCCGACGCAGTCTGACGATGGCGCCAGATACGGCCAGCCCAGGTGGTGGTGCATTGGGCTGGCCGGTCTGCTATCGGGGGTCCCGGACAATTTGAGAGGCAGCCAATAAGCGAGTCTTTTTGCGGCGCCTACTGTGGATTCCATCTTCGCATTAACCCGGGACCGAACCA
>JAJZVE010000735.1 GCA_021845835.1 Pseudomonadota bacterium
CGGTGATGAAGAACCAGCTGTTGCCGCCGCGCTTGGTGATTGCGACGGCAGTCCCCTTCGACAGCGCGTAGGTGTCGTAGGTCCAATGTGCCGTGACGGTGTTGCAGTCCTCGTTGGTGATGCGCGTGGTCGAGGAGCCGCTGTTGAGAACGATCCGGTTGCGATCCTGCGCCAGGTGTCCGACCGCGATGCCGACGTCGCTGGCCCCCATGTCCACGAAGGCGGCCACCTTCTCGGTGTCGATCCATTGTCGGGCGATCGACACGCCGATGTCGGGCTTGTTCTGGTTGTCGGCGTAGATCACCTTGACCGGGACGCCCAGCACCTTGCCGCCGAAATCCTGCACCGCCATCTGGGCGGCAATCACCGAACCGATGCCGTTGTTGTCGGAATACGGGCCCGACATGTCCGTCAGCACGCCGAGCTTGACGAAACCGTCGGCGATCTTCGGTTGCGCCGAGGCAGGCGGGGTCAATGCGGCGATCGCCCCCGCGGCCAGGATGGCAAGCAAGTTCGGCTTCATCGTGTTCCTCCCTGTTGTGTCCGGTGCGCCCTAGTCGAGGCCCCGATACGGGTCGGGGTCGTAATTCGGCGGGCTGCCCTTGAGCGGCGGCATGTCCCAGCCGCCGGATGTCCGCCGGCGGACGTCGGACTGCACGCGCACGTCCAGGACCGTGGGCTTGCGGCTCGCCAGAGCGGCCGCAAGCTGTTCCCCGACATCCGCAGGCCGCTCCACGCGAACCCCTGCGGCGCCCATCGCACGCGCCATCATGGCGAAGTCCGCGCTGGCCAGCTCCCCGGTCCGCGCGGAGCGGAAGCGGGTGGCAAATTCGCGATGCGCACCGAAGAAGCCGACCTGGATGTCCCGGATGGAGACGAATCCCGAATTGTTCCATACGACCCAGACCACCGGCAGGTCGTACTCGACCGCGGTCGCGACGGCGCTCGCGTGCATGAGGAAGCCGCCGTCACCCACGACGGCAACAACCGGGCGGCCGGGGGCTGCGAGCTGGGCGCCCAGCGCCCCGCCCACCCCGAATCCCATCGCCGCGAACCCGCCGGATTGCAGCAGCATGCCGCTGTCCGGCACCTTCCATTGCTGCACCAGCCAGCTGTGGTGCGCGCCGATATCGGACACGACGATCGTATCCCTCGGAGCGGCGCGCCGCAGCTCCGCGATCAGCCGATCGCCGTGGATCGGAACATCGTTCGAGCCGCGCGTCTGGGCAACCGCCAGCTCCCACTGGTCCTTCCAGTGCCGCACCGAGCCGAGCCAGGCGTCCGTGCTCTGCCGCTTGCCGATGCCACGGCGCGCGATCGCTTCGAGCAGCTGACGCACGACCAGCCGGACATCGCCGACGATCCCGACCTCGGTCGGATAGTTGCGCGCGATCTGGCCCGACTCGTGATCGACATGGATCAATCGGGTCGGCGGAATGGCGTGGGTGACACCTGGGATCCAGCTGCTGGTTCCGCGGTCCCCGAACCTTGTCCCGAGCGCGAGCAGTACATCGCAGCTGCGTGCCGCCCGGTTCGCCGCATAGACGCCGTCCCTGCCGGTCGGCCCGAGGCTCAACGAGTGCTCCTCGTCGATCGCCCCCTTGCCCTGCGGTGTCGTGCAGACAGGCACCTTCAGCAACTCAGCCAGTTCCCGCAGCTCCGCCCGCGCGGCGCCGAGCGTGCAGCCGTGCCCGGCCAGAATCAGCGGGCGCTCGGCGGCGAGCAGCAGGTCGAGAGCCCGTTCGATCGCCTCCGGATCGCCCTGAGCGCGTGCGGCGGCATCCGAGCGCCATACCCGCGGATTTGGAGTGTCGGCCGCGGCCGTCTCCAGGAACACGTTGAACGGGACGTCCAGGTGAACCGGCCCGGGGCGCCCGCTCAGCATCGTCGTGCAGGCCTGGCGCACCATGTCCGGCAGCATATCGGCGCGCGTTGCCTGGAAGCTGCGCTTCACGTAGGGCCGCATCGCGCTGACGAAATCCGCCTGGAAGTGATGGCCGAATTCCTGGAACGGGCCACGGTTGAACTGCTGCGTCGGCACGTTGCCCGTAATCGCCAGCATCGCCGAGGAATCGAAGAACGCGCACGCGATCGCCATCTGGATGTTGACCGATCCCGGGCCGCAGGACGTGAACGTCGCCAGCGGCCGGCGTGCCACGCGGAAATACGCATCCGCCATGAATCCGGCAATCTGCTCGTTGTGGGTCGAGATCGTCTTGATGCGATCCTGCCGGTCAAATGCCGCATCCATGAGGCCGACAATGCCATGTCCACACAGGCCGACGAGATAAGGGATGCGTTCCGCGATCAGATGATCGAGAATGATTTCGGCGCCCTTGCGTTCTTCCACGCTTCTTCCCTCGATTGGCAGAAAAGGATCCCATCAGCGGAATCAGTATCAGCTATCGTTTTGAAGGATGCCCGTCCGCTGGACCGGACGGGACTTCGCCGGACATTACGTTTCGGACCCCGGCAGGCGCAAACCATTTATCGTCATCGTTTGCCTCACAAATGCTCATGCCCCGCGGTGCTGGCGAGCGCGCAGAGGCGCGCCGGTACGGAGCGGCCGATCCCGGTCAGGCAGCCGGGGCAACGCCATCCGGCACGCGCGCGGCGAGAACTTCGGCCAGCCAGCGCCGGAACGTCACGATCTTGGTGACGTCGGCGCGGTCTCTCGGACAGACCAGGTAATAGCCGGCGGAGCGCCGCAGGACCGTATCGAACGGGGCCACCAGACGGCCGGCGGCGAGATCGTCTCGCACATAGGCCCGCTGCCCCATCGCGACTCCGAGGCCGGCTGCAGCACACTGGTAGGCGACGCCCAGATCCTCGAGGAAGAGATTGCTCTGTCCCTCCAGGTCCGCATGGCCGGCCACGGCAAGCCAGTCCGGCCAATCGGACCGGCGAAGGTTCAGATGGAGCAACGTGAACCGGGCCAGGATGGAGGGGGACTGCGATCCGGCAAGCGCGAGCAGCGAGGGATTGCAGACCGGAGACAACTCATCCATGAACAACAGATCGCATTCCAGGTTCCGCCATCGGCCGTGTCCGTAACGGACACCGATATCGACATTGTCGCGATCGAAGTCGACCGGGTCGTTGGCCGAAACCAGCCGCACTTCGATGTTGGGGTGCTGGATCTGGAACTCCGGCAGCAGGGGAATGAGCCAGCGCACCAGGAAGGTCGTGTAGCCGCGGATCGTCAGCACCGTGTGACTGTGCGCAGTGACGAGTTCGTCGGTGGCCACCACGATGCGTCCGAATGCCTCGCTCAGCGCCGCCGCATACGCCCGGCCGCTGCTGCTGAGCGCGATCCCACGCGAGGTACGCTCGAACAACGGGAATCCAAGATGGTCTTCCAGC
>JAJZVE010000736.1 GCA_021845835.1 Pseudomonadota bacterium
GCTCAGCCCGTCCAATCTGCTGCAGGTGTATGATCCCACTGTCAGCGGTGGCAACCCCTGGAGCTTGTTCGTTCCGCTGCCTGTCGCAGTTGAGGCGGGCGTGGGCGGCGCGATCAATGGGGCGCTGGTGATCGCGGGCGGGATCGCTACGAACGGCAGTCCGACGTCAACCGCCGCGGCATTCGACCCGACAACCGATTTTAACTGGTCCGTGATCGCGTCGTTGCCGACCAGCCTCTATGCCGCGGCCACCGGCGCGATCAGCACCGGCAACGAGATGTTCGTCATCGGCGGACAGAACGCATCCGGCCTGCTGTCTTCCTCCTATGAAATGTCCAGTGCGTCGTCCGTTGCGGAGCCAAACGGTGCTGCAAGCGCAGCCGTCGGGCTGATGGCGCTGGCAGCGCTCGCCACTCGGCGCCGCTACCGCGCCAGCCAGCCCATCGTGGCCTCCGGCTCCGCGTCGGTGGTGCGCAGATAGGGCTTGATGTCCAGCAGCTGCGTGCCGTCGGTGCAATCCAGATAGCGCACGCGCAGCCGTCCATCCGGCTCCGCCCCTTCGAACGCAACCACGGACAGGCCGATCGGGTTCGGCCGCGCCGGGCTGCGGGTGGCGAACACGCCGCGCGGCGAGGCGTCGAAGGGCGGCGTGAACACCAGCGGCGCGGCGTCGGCCGGGCCGAGCCAGTACAGCAGGATCAGGTGGGAAAACCCCTCGATCGCCAGCAGGCCCGGCCGGAACTGCGGCAACAGCTCGACGTGGCACAGCGGTGCCGGCATGATCTGCCGTCCGTTGCGCGGGCACTCGGCGCGGGTGCGGAACGGCGTCCGCAGCACGCCGATCGCCCGCAGGGGACCGGGATCGGGTTGGTCGTCCATCGCCGCAGCCTCCCCCCGCGCCGTCTGCGCGCAGCGGCCTGAACATGTGGCAAGGCGGGTCGGGACGCCAGAGCCGGGCGACTCCACACGTTTCCGTGAGCGGTTGCCCTCGCCGCACCGCGGGATGCACGCCAGGCCGGCGTGCGCGATAAGATTCGCAGTACCTGGCGGGGATCGTGCATGCCGTGGAAACCAAGCTGGCGCGCCGGGATGCATGGCGGCCGGCGCCGCATCCGCGCCGAGTTCGGCCTGCGCCGCGCCGCCCGGCTGCTGCGGCGGTCGCCGCTGTTCGACGCGGACTGGTATCTCGCCACCTACCCCGACGTGGCCGCCGCCGGCCTCGATCCGGTGCGGCACTATCTGCGCAGCGGGGCGGCGGAAGGGCGCGATCCGGGGCCACGCTTCTCCAGCCGCGACTATCTGGGCCGCCACCCCGACGTGGCGGCTGCCGGGATCAACCCGCTGCTGCATCATCTGCGCCACGCCGCGCACCAGGACGATGCGAGCGCGATGCCGGCCCCCGGCCGCGCCATTCCGGACCTGGTGCCGCTGCACGGATTCCGCGTGCCGCGCGGCGGCGGGCGGCGCGTCACGCTGCTCACCGACAGCCTGGCATCCGACAGCCTGTTCGGCGGCGTCGTCACGGCGCTGCTGTTCGCCACCCTGGCCGCCGAGCGCCTCGGCGCCGGCCTGCGCATCGTTACCGAGACGGCGGCACCCGATGCCGCGGCGGCGGCACGGCTGCTGCGCACGCATGGCGTCGCCCCGCCGGCGGAGATCGCCTGCGCCTTCGCCGACCGCCGCCGCGCCGACCGCCGCGACCTCGACGTGCATGACGGCGACATCTTCGTCAGCACGGCATGGTGGAACACCTGGAACCTGCTGCACGCGGTCGCGCCGCGACAGGTCATCCATCTGCTGCAGGACGACGAGCGCATGTTCTATCCGCACGGCGATGCACATCTGGCCTGCGCCGAGGTGCTGGCGACTCCCGGCCTGCGCGTCGCGGTCAACACGCGCCTGCTGCACGCACATCTACTCGCCGACGGCTTCGCGGGACTGGCGCGGCAGGGCGCATGGTTCGAGCCGGCCTTCCCGCTCGCCTGCTATCGCTGGGAGGATCGCGCCGAGCCGGAGCGGCGCGGCTTCATCTTCCACGCCCGTCCCGACCGCCCGCGCAACCTGTACCGGCGCGGCGTGGACGCGATCTGCGCGGCGATCGAGCGGCGCATCCTCGATCCCGACCGCTGGACCGTCAGTTTCGTCGGCCGCAATCTTCCCGCCATCGCCCTGCCGCGCGGCGTGCGGCCGCGGCTGCTGCAAGACCTGTCCTGGGTGGAGTACGCGGCGCTGCTACGCCGGTCGGATCTCGGCCTGTGCCTGATGCACTCGCCGCATCCGAGCTATCCGCCGCTCGATCTGGCGGCGAGCGGCGCCGTCGCCGTGACCAACCGCTACGGTTCGAAGCAGTCGCTGGCGCAGTACTCGGCAAACATCATCTGCGTTGACAGCGCGCTCGATGCGCTGCTGGAGGGGCTGGAGCAGGGGGTGCGGCTCGCGGCCGATTTGCCGGCGCGGCGGCGCAACTACGTGCAGAGCAGGCTCGGCCGCGACTGGAGCGTGGCATTCCGGCCGGCGTTCGAGCGGCTGCTGGTGCCCTGACGATGTTCACCGCGACCGTGCCGCCGATCGCCTACCGCGATCCCTGGACGCAGCCGATCGAGGACCGGCTGGCGGCGCTGCTGCGCCCGGCGGCGCGGCGCGTCGCGTATCTCTATGAACTGCCCGACACATCGACCTTCCGCTATCGTGTGTTCAACATGGTGCAGGCGCTGCGCGACGCGCCCGACATCGCCGCCGCCTGGTTCGTCGTCCCTGAAATCCCGCGCCTGCTGCCGCTGCTCGACCGCTGCGACGCGCTGGTGGTGTGCCGCACGCGCTACGACGCGGCGGTCGGCCATCTGCTGAACCTCGCGCACAGCCGCGGCGTGCTGACCATCTACGACTGCGACGACCTGATTTTCGATCCCGGCTATGCGCATCTGCTGATGCATGCGCTGGACCAGCCGATGTTCGAGAAGTCCTGGGACGCCTGGTTCGCGCTGACCGCGCGCAATGGCGCAACGCTGCAACTGTGCCAGCGCGCCATCGTCACCAACGACTTCCTCGCTGCGCGGCTGCGCGCCTGTGCGCCGGACAAGGACGTGCGCGTGGTGCCGAATTTCCTGGAGCGCACGCAGCTCGACGTGTCGCGGCGCCTGTACGAGGCCAAGCGCGCCAGCGGCTTCGCGCGCGACGGCCGCATCCATCTCGGCTATTTCAGCGGCACGCCGACGCATCGCCGCGACTTCGCGCTGATCGCGGATGCGCTGGCGGCGCTGCTGCGCGATGATCCGCGCGTGGTGCTGCGCATCGTCGGCTTCCTGGAGCCGGGCGGCCCGCTCGCCGCCTTCGCTGACCGGATCGAGCGGTTCCCGCTGCAGG